>CAJCIJ010000238.1 GCA_903970315.1 Actinomycetota bacterium | reverse complement strand
ACTTCTTGTCCTGGCGTGAGTAGCCGAACCAGGGAGTCACCGCGATCACGCGGTGTGCCGAGGCACCGACAGCCGCATCGATCATCAAGAGCAGCTCCATGAGTGCGTCGTTGGCAGTCACGCCCGTGACCGGATTTGCGCATGTCGACTGGACGATGAACACGTCCGCGCCGCGGATCGATTCCTCATAACGACAGTAGACCTCGCCGTTTGAGAACGTCTTGGTCACCACCGGACCCAGATCCACGCCGAGCTTGTCAGCGATCGACGCCGCCAGGTGCGGGTTGGCACGACCGGCGAACAGCATCAGCCGCTTGTTGTACTCGATCGGCAGACTCGTGGGGGCTGGCTGTGAGCCCGCCTCGATCGCGCTCTCGATCGCGCTCATCCTGGCGCTAAGTGTATAGCGCCCCCCGTCAGCTCGCCGGTAGCGTCGCCTCCCCGGACCCATCGCCGTCGGTCAGACCATCCTCGGACCGATCGTCACTCGCCTTCTCCTGCTCGCGACCAACGACCTCGGTGGGCTGCTCGCGCCTGAGCGCGTAGCCCTCGACGTTGACCTGAGCCGCGCGCGCCACCGCCAGAGCGCCCGCCGGCACGTCCTCGGTGAGCACCGACCCCGCGCCCGTGTATGCCCCATCGCCCACGGTCACGGGGGCCACGAATGTCGTATCCACCCCCGAGCGCACCCGCCTTCCGATCCTCGTGCGGTGCTTGGCCATGCCGTCGTAGTTTGCAGTGATCGTCGCCGCGCCCAGGTTGGCATCTTCACCCACGTCCGCGTCGCCGATGTAGGAGAGATGGGGAACGCGCGCGCCGCGACCAATGTCGGAGTTCTTGATCTCCACAAAGGTCCCCGCCTTGGCGCCCTCGCCCAGGACCGTCCCCGGGCGCAGGTAGGCAAACGGGCCAACGGTGGCACCCGCGCCAACCGTCGCCTGCTCCATCCAGGCCACGCGCACGGTGGCGCCGTCACCTATGCGGGAGTCGATCACTGTTGTCTGCGGGCCCACCGTGGAGCCCCGGCCGATCACCGTCGCACCCTTCAACCGCGTGCCCGGCTCGATCGTGGTGTCCTCGCCAATCGCCACGTGGACGTCTATGTAGGTGTTCGCAGGATCGGTGAGCGTCACCCCCGCGCGCATGTGAGCGGCGTTGATCGCCCGCTGCGCCAGGGCCCTGACATGGGCAAGCTGCGCGCGGTCGTTGACCCCCAGGGCCACCGACCGGTCGGCGATCTGCAGCGCCCCCACCGCAGCGCCGGAGGCGCGCAGGAGAGCCAGCGCGTCGGTGAGATACAGCTCACCCTGAGAGTTGTCCGCCGACAGCCTCGGCAGCACCCCAAGCAGCGCCGTGGAGTCAAATACGTAGACCCCCGAGTTGATCTCGTTGACCGCAAGCTCCGCCGCCGTCGCATCCCCTCCGCTCTTTGTCTCCACGATCCGCGCCACCTGGCCGTCGGCGTCACGTATGACCCGGCCGTACCCCGCTGGATCGTCGAGAACTGTGGTGAGAACCGTCGCGGCGGCGCCCGAGCGGGCGTGCGCCTCCAGAAGCTCGCCCATTACCACCGGGCCCAGCAGGGGCACGTCGCCTGCACATACCAGCACCGGCACCCCCGGCTCCAGGGCAGCGCCGGCCGCCAACACCGCGCCGCCCGTGCCGCTGGCCCGAGGCTGAACGACGGTCTCAACGCCCTCGCCAACGACCGCCGCCAGCGCCCTGTCGGGGCCATCCACGACCACCACGCGGCCGGCCCCCGCCAGCCGCGCCGCGTGCACCGGCCAGCCAACCAGCGGGCGTCCGCACAGGTCGTGCAGCGCCTTGGGCGTAGACGAGCGCATGCGCGTTCCCTGACCAGCCGCCAGAATCAGTGCTGTGAACGGCTTGGCTGCGTCGCCGTCGCCCATCGCAGTCACGCCCAGCGCCCTTGTGACTGGGGAGCCTGGGGTCGAACCAGGACTTGAAGATTCAAAGTCTTCCGGGCTGCCATTACCCCACTCCCCAACGGAGCCTGCGGGCTGTGGCCGTCATCTTGGCAGGGACCGCCATCGCGCGCCCGCGCACAGCGCGCCACCTCTAGGATCCGCCGGCCGCTCGCCCGCGGGCCATCCGAGCCGAACCGGCAGGCGACGGCGGCGAGCCCGCCGAGCCAAGCTCGCTGGCCGGTCCGCTTGATGCCGCGATGCCAAGGACGCGCATCGCTTTGAGCCCCAGGCTCAGCTTCTCACGGCCGTCGCTGGAGCTGACATCCAAGCCCGACAGCTCGCGCACTCGCTCCAGGCGGTAGTAGATGGTGTGCCTGTGGGTGAACAGGCGCTGCGCAGTGCCCGCCACGTTGCCATCGGCCTCCAGGAACGTCCGCAGCGTGCGAACCAGCTCGGTCTCGTACTGCTCGTCGTATGCCGCCACCGGCGCCACCGTCTCCTCGTAGAAGCGCCGCAACTCCGTGGGGTTCTCGCTCATCGCCGACAGCAGCAGGCGGTAGGCACCGGTCTGCTCGAACGCCAGCGCCTTCTCGTCCGCCGATCCCTCGGCCACATTGGCCGCCAGCAGTGCCTCGCTGGCCGCTCGCGCAAGCTCTGAATGATCGC
>CAJCIJ010000237.1 GCA_903970315.1 Actinomycetota bacterium | reverse complement strand
GCTCTGCACGAGCACCGTGGCAGTCGTGGCGCCGTGGGCCGGCCGTATCAGTCCCCAGAGCGAGAAGCCGTGCCCAGAGCCCAGTTTGGTGACAACCAGCGGAATGGGCCAAGCGTCATAGAGAGGCTTGGTATGCCCCTGGACCGTCTCCAGGCCCGTCTGGAAGCCGATGTAACCGCCGCGGGCGCTGGAACCCGGCGGGCCCCCAACGGGATCGTCGCGCAACAGGTACTGCGAGAAGGCCACCACGCGGGGGTTTGACCAGGCGATCTTTTCGGCGATCGCGTCGTCCTCGGCCTGCTTGGCGGGCGACACGCCCAGGATGCTCGGCGTGGACTGGATGCCGAACTCGGTCAGATAGATGGGCAGGTCCGCGCGGACCGCGTGCGCCCTGGCGGCACGGTTCAAAGCGTTGACAAGGCGCCCCAGCACGCCAATCGTCACGTCGTCGGGGTTCGGAGGCTCATAGAAGGGGCCCGCAGCGGTGGTGTACGCGTGGTCGCCAAAGCCGTAGGCGGGCAGCATGGGACAGGAGCGTGAGCGCTTGTAGGCGGCGTTGAGGCAGAGCACGCCGCGCAGGAACGCCAAGGGGGCCACGTCGTGCAGGCCACTGCCAGTGTCGGTGCCCGTGGGTGCCGTTTCACCCATGAGCACCTCCGGGTGTGAGATCCCGGCGGCTTGCAGACCGGCGTACCCGGCCTGGAAGAGCCCTCGGTAGATCGTCGGCGAGGCGGGCTGATGGTTGGGCAGAAACTGGGGCAGCAGGAACGCCGGGTGGTTGGGCTCGTTCCAGATCGCAAACAGCGATACCTCGGAGCCGTAGTGGGTCCCCACAGCGGTCATGAATTCCTTGAAGTACTGATCGCTGGGCCGGGTGAGGTAGTCGGCGTGTGTGGCCGTCGCCCACTTGGGAACGGGCGCGGTGACCGTGAGCAGCACCTTCCAGCCCAGCCGGTGGGCTTCGGCTATCGCGACGTCGTATTCGCCCCAGTGGTAGCTGTAGGGGTTCAGCGGCTCAAAGTTGGGGCGCGTCTTGGAGCTGGGGTCCGGGGCCACTTCGCGCCACGGCAGCTCGACGCGGATCGCCGAGACTCCCAGGTGCTCCATCTGGCGGATGGCGGCAGGGCGGGTCTTTGCGTTCAACAGCACCGAGCCGGGCTCGAAGTACACCGTCTGGCCAGCCGATGCCTGCGCTCCACTGGCAAACAGGGCAGACGCCAACATCGATAGGCACAGCGCCAACAAACAGAGCGCGGGGGGCGCGCTCGTTTGCCTCCGCCGCACGCCCGTGTGCCGCAGCGCGCCGGGGCTCGGTCGTCTGTGCGGGTGTCTTTGCAGAGGTCTCATCGGTCTCCTCGTGGCCGTGGGTCTCCCGGATTGGGCACCGGAACGGGCTCCGGCCGCCAGTCTGAGAACACGACGCGCACTCCGACGTTGCGCACGTGGTCGCGGCAACGATAGCTTTGGCTCATGACCCCTGCGTCGATGGCCCCCGACGATGTCGTCGCCAACGTATCCCAGGTGCGCCCCGGCGACCGTCCTGCGCTGATCGTGCGCGAACCGCTGGAAGCCTTTCTGGACGGGCATGGCCTGGGCCACGGAGAGATCGATGTCTCGCCGATCGGCGAGGGGCACTCCAACGTCACCTACCTCGTCGAGCGTGCCGGCGCACCGGAGATGGTGCTGCGCCGTCCACCGCGCCCGCCGCTGCCACCCAGCGCCCACGATGTCATGCGCGAGGCTCGCCTACTGAGCGCGCTGGCGCCAACCGAGGCCCGCGTGCCGGCGGTGCTGGCGACATGCCCCGACGACGACGTCATCGGGGCTCCCTTCTACGTCATGGAGCGCGTGAGCGGCGAGGTGATCGTGGCCGAGGTGCCGGCCGCTCTTGACGTGCCCGCCGAGCGCGCACGGATCGGTGACGAGCTCATCGACGCGCTCGTAGAGGTGCACGCCGTGGACTGGCGTGCAGCAGACCTGGAGGGATTTGGCAAGCCCACCGGCTACCTGGAGCGCCAGCTGCGCCGCTTTGGCGGCCTCTGGGAGGTCAACAGGACGCGCGAGATTGCCGAGGTCGAGCGGGTGCGGCAATGGCTTTCAGACAACCTGCCCGAGTCGGGTCCGTCGACGATCGTCCACGGCGACTACCGCCTGGGCAACACCATCTTCGGCTCCCAGTCACCGGCTCGGCTGAACGCGATCCTTGACTGGGAGATGGCGACGATCGGCGATCCCCTGGCCGACGTGGGCTACATGTGCATGATGTGGAGCCAGCCCGGCGACCCCGAGGAGGGGCTGCGCGCCTACCTCGGCGGCGTGACACGCGCCCCGGGCTTCCCGACGCGGATGGAGCTGATCGCGCGCTACGAGCAGCGCTCCGGGCGCTCGATGCGATCCCTTGGCTGGTATGTCACCCTAGCCATGTGGAAGGCAGTGGTGTTCATGGAGGGCAACTACAAGCGCGCGCTCGCCGGCGCCACCGACGACCCCTACCTTGCGCAGTTCGGCGACGGTGTCGTGGCGCTGGCGCAAGCAGCCGAGGCGATGACACGTGGTGAGCTCGCCTGACGGGACGCCCGGCCCCGCCGCCCCCGTCCCCGGCCACAGTGGCCCGGACGACCCCGGCCCCAACGGCGGCGGTGACGGCGGCGGGCCGGTGATCGACGGCGATGGACCGCGCGGGCTGCTCGTGGACTGGGGAGGCGTGCTCACCACCAACCTGTTTGCCTCCTTCGGCGCCTACTGCATTCGCGAGGGCATTGACTTTTCCGAGCTGGGCAGCCGTTTTCGGACCGACGGCGATTTCCGCGAGCTGCTCGTGGCCCTTGAGGTGGGCCGAATCTCAGAGCGGGAGTTCGAGCCCGGCCTGGCGGCCCTTCTCGGGGTCCCCCCGGACGGTCTGATCGACGGCCTGATGGCCGACGTGGGTCCTGATGAGGCGATGATCGAAGCGGTCCGCCTGGCCCATGCGGCGGGCGTTCGCACGGCGCTCATCTCCAACTCCTGGGGCGTGCACCGCTACCCACACGATCTCTTCTCGGAAATCTTCGACGGCGTTGTGATCTCGGCGGAAGTGGGCATGCGCAAGCCGGCGCCCGAGATGTACCTGCTGGGAGCGCGCTACGCCGGCGTGGCGCCGGAGCGCTCGGTGTTCGTCGACGACCTGCCGCACAACCTCGCGCCCGCCAAGGAGCTGGGCATGGCAACGGTCCACCACACCGACTCGGCGACCACGATCGCCGAGCTGGAACGAATACTGGGCGTGGCGCTCAGCGGCGACCGCGTCCGTACATGAGCTTGAAGAACCTGCCCATCAGGCGGGTCATGCTGGCCCGGTACGGATACATGTGCGGCTCGCGCTTGGGCGCAATCAGCGAGGTCACGACCATCGCCTGCTGAGCGCAGTACTTGCGGATCCCGCCGGCGCCGTGACGCTGGCCGGGCCCGGATTCCTTCTGCCCACTCATGGGCAGCTCAAGCACGGTGTAGTTGATCAGGGCGTCGTTGACGTTGGCCGCCCCCGCGCGGATGCGCCCGGCGATCTGTTCGCCGCGGCGGGCGTCGCCGGTGAAGACCGACGCGCCGAGTCCGTAGGGGGAGTCGTTGGCCAGCCGCACCGCTTCCTCGGCATCGCGAACCTTCATGATCGGCAGCACAGGGCCGAAGGTCTCCTCGGTCATGACCTTCATGGTGTGGTCGGTGTCGGCGATCACGGTGGGTTCATAGAAGCGCCCCCCCTTGCCGTCGGCGGTCGATCCGCTCTGCTGCTGACCTCCTGTCATCAGTCGCGCGCCCTTGTCCACGGCGTCCTTGACCTGCTCGGAGATCGTGCCGATCTGATCGGGGAAGGTGATCGCGCCGACCTCGACGGACCCGGGGCCCGCGGGTGGCCCGACGCGCAGCGCGCGCACCTTTGCGGTGACGCGGTTGACGAAATCCTCATAGACGGCCTCCTCGACGTAGGCACGCTCGATCGAGATGCACGTCTGACCGGCGTTCTGCATCGAGTAGTACGTGGCGAAGTTGGCAGCGCGCTCGAGGTCGGCGTCGGCGAGCACCACCATGGGGTCCTTGCCGCCAAGCTCAAGCGAGCAGGGGATCAGCCGCCGGGCGGCGCCTTCGCCGATCTTGCGGCCAACCTCGGTGGAGCCTGTGAACATGATCATGTCCACCAGCTCGATCAGCGCCGCGCCCGTGCCGCCGCTTCCGGTGGCCACCTGGAAGACGTTCTCGGGCAGGCCGCTTGCGGTCATGCACTCGGCCATCAGCAGCGAGGTGAAGGGGGTCAGCGAGGACGGCTTGAGGATCACGCTGTTGCCGGCGGCAAGCGCGGGGATGCAGTCGCCGAAGGAGTTCGTCAGGGGGTAGTTCCAGGGCCCGATCACGCCGATCAGTCCGAGGGGTCGGTAGTGCACGCGCAGCCGCTTGCCCTTGACCAGGATCTGGCTGGATGAGACGTGTTCCTCGGCGAGGTACTTGGGCGCCATCTTGGCCCAGAAGCCGAAGGAGTTGGCGGCGTAGAGATACTCGGCCAGCTGAGCGTCCTCGTAGGTCTTGCCGGTCTCGGCGACAATCGTGGAGATCACGCGCTCGGCGTTGTCTGTCACCCACTTCTGCGCCCTGCGCAAAACCTGCCCGCGACCGTCGAAGCCCATCGCCTCCCAGGCCGGTTGGGCCTCACGGCCGCGCTGGGCCATCTCGGCCAGTTCGGCGTTGTCGATGCTTGGCACGGTGCCCACAACGCCGCCCGTGGCGGGGTTCTCGACCGAGATTCCAGCCGCCGCCGGGGCGGGTGTCGCTGTCGGGGCAGCCTGCTCGCCGTTTACGCTCGTCGGCTGCGCCAACGTCGTGACACCGTTTGAGTCCGGTGTCGCGGTGTCCGCAATCTCCTGGGTCCGCATGGACACTCCTTCCGCCTGCCAGTAGCAGTGCTTAGCACGTCCGGATCAACGCGATCGGACCAGAGGATGATAGTCCGATCTCCAGCGCGCGGAGTTCGAACTTCAAGGCGCGCGCTAAGCGCCGGCGGAACGGCCGGCGCCGAGCACCTCGGCGTGGACGGTGCCCTTGCTCACGTTCGCTCCGTCCAGCGCCTCGACGACCCGCCCGGACTCTGACTCAGGGACGGTGAGCAGCGCAAAGCGCTCCAGCACGAGCACGTCGCTGACGGCCTCTCCATCCAGCCCGGTGGCTCCGGTGATGGCAG
>CAJCIJ010000236.1 GCA_903970315.1 Actinomycetota bacterium | reverse complement strand
GCTCGCGCGCCCCCGCCAGCACAGCGTCGGTCTCCTCGGTCAGTGCCGGGTCCTCGATCCAGGCGTCCGGGAAGGCCTCGATGACCCGCCTGTACAGCACGGGGTCCGGCGGCTGGTCGACGATCGAGCCGGAGTAGTAGGCCTTGAAGTCCACCGACTCCACTGCACCGGTGCTCACAAGCTGCGCGATCAGCGGCTCGTCCCAGGAGCTTGTCGGGTCAAGCTTGAACCGAAGCCATGGGTAGAGGGCAAGGCGCTCGTCCACGGGGCTCACCGACGGCGGCTCGCCCAGGCGCAGCGAGACCACGAAGCGCACCGGCTCCACGGGGCGATCCAGCACCGCGTGGAGGTTCGTCGAGGCCTGCCGCAGCGCCAGGTCAAGGGCTGCCGACTCGAAGGCCCAGGTGCGGTAGTTGACCGATGCCTCGCGCTCGGGTGCCGACGGGAACAGGTCAAGCTCTGCCAGGCGCTCACAGAAGCTCCCCAGCGTGAACTCGCCCGCCAAGGGCAGGGCGAACCCGTCGCTCAGCGGCTGCCCGGGCCCGATCGGCACCGAGCCACCCTCCTCGATGGGCAGCCCGCACGCAACAAGCAGCTTTTCGTGGTCCACTGCGTCATAGATCACGTCCTCGCCTAGGCCCTCCTCTCCCGCGCCCGCAAGGGCCACGACGGTCGAGCGCCGCAAAAAGCCGCTGGACACCTCCGCCACCAGCGGTCGCAGCGAGAGCTCCTGCACTGACACGGGCAGTGCCGCGAGGGTGTCCCAGTAGCTCATCTCGACGCCCCTGAGCGATCCCCAATGCCCGCAATGGCCGGCCGGCGGTGCCCGTGTACGATCGGACTCCGTGCTCTGCAACCGCAAACCGCCGCTGCGCTCGGCGCGCTCGTACCCCCGGGCCTCATCGGCGCCAGCTTAGCCTCAAGGTCAGTGGCACCTCGCAAGCAGCCCCAACAGCGTGAGCGGCCCCAGGCACCCTGGCACCCGCTGCCGTTGTCGGAGATCGTCATCCTTGCGGGCGCCGCCGCCGTGGTGTTCGGCGTGATCGACGGTCCCTCGCGCGCCGCCCCAGCGCTTCTGATCGGCATCGGCGCTGTGGCAGTGGGCACCGGCGAGGTGTCGTGGCGGGAGCACTTCTCCGGCTACCGCTCGCACGCGCTGCTGCTCGCACTGATTCCCGTCGTGGCACTCCACACGGCCATCGTGCTCGGCGTCAACGCCTTCGCGACGTTCCCGCGAGCCGCCAACGTAGCCCTGGTCGCCGTCGACCTCGTGCTCGTGTTCGCGCTGTTTCGCTACCTGCGCGCGCGCTACGTCGAGGCCCGCACCCGCACCGCCTGAACGGCCTGCGGGGCTGCGCCGCTACGACGCCATGGGATCCAGCAGCGATGGCAGAGGCCGCTCTTCAGTGTCGCCGGCCTCGCCGCGGATCTCGCCCACAACGGCGAGTTGGTCCAAGCGTGCAATCTCGCGCTCGCCTTCGACACGCGCCGGGTGGTCGGCGGGCAGGGGAGCGATCAGGCTCTGTATCCGTTCACGCAACTGCAGGGCGAAGTGCGGGGTTGACGCGCCCATCAGCGCGCGCACGTCCTCGACGGTCACATTCTGGGCTTCGCCGCGCTGCTGGCGGCCGGGATCCTCGGCGTTGCTCATGGCGTTGTGATCGTGGATCTTAGGAGACCGTCATGGATGGAAGGAGGGAGTGGAGGCGTCGCTGCGCTTGACGATCTCCAGTGCGGCGTCCAGCTGGGCTGCAACGGTAGCGCTGACGGCCAGTTCGTCGCCGATTATCCAGCCGTGGTTGTACACGCCGCGCGTCGGCGGTACCTGCTGGCTGTACGCCCCCTGTATGTCATTCAGGTAGCTGGCCAGCACCGGCGGCAGCGACGAAGCCCCTTCCAGGAGCAGCAGCGGCGCGAAGTCGCCAGTGGCCGACAGGGTTGCCGCTGCGGGCGCGTCGAGCGGGCGCAGGGCGTTTGCGAAGACGAGGCCGTGTCCTGCTTCGTGGACGCCAAAGCCGAATTCGCTGGATTCCGCGCCTTCGCTGAAGCGCGCCACTTCGATTGCGTTTTCGGCGGGCGCTGCGCCGGCGATCCGCCTGACCGTGCCCAGGTGTTCCAGCTTGCCCAGCACCGCTTCGCTGATCGTGCCCGCCGGCCCGATCGCGAAGATGGTGGGGTGGTCCAGGCGTTTGAGCACGGCGTGCGTGGGCGCGGGCACGCGGGCGTTTGAGACCAGCAGGATGGGCGCACCGGACTCCGCGGCCAAGCCCGCCGCCGGCATTGCCATGGCCGGCGACCCTTCGGCGTTGACGACGATCACCGCCTGCGGCGCCGACCCGCGCAACCGTTCGCCAAGGCGAGCGATTTCGGCAGCCGCAGCGAACGGTTCGGTCGCTGAAACGCGGTAGGCGAGGTAGTTCGCGGGAACCTCGGCACCGCCCACGGCCACCAGTTTCGCTCCTCCCAGGCCCGATGCACCAGTCGGCGCCATCGCCGCCAGCGCCTGGGAGGTCACGTCTGGCACGTCCGTGGAGTCGCTGTACAGCAGCGGAGCCTGCAGCGGCGCGCCGGCCAGCGCCGACGCAGCCAGCGCGGTGTAGAAGTTCGCCCTGTTGGCCACCACCACCGCCTGCGGTCTGCCCGCGGGCGTCAGCCCCGGATAGGCAGCGGTGGCCACTGCTGCAGCGTCCACCACAGCGGTAGAGCCCCCCAATCGGGCCGTGTTCTTGGTGATCTGGCCGGCAGCCCCATGGATGCCCGCGGCCACCACGGGGTTGAGGTCCCTTTCGCCGGACGCCCCCGACGAGGAGTTGCCCGCCTTCCCACAGGCCGCCAAAGAGACTGCCATCAGCAGCGCGCACGCCGCCCGCCGGCGCATTCCGGACGCCATCACTTGGCGGCCGTCCGCAAGGCAGCGCGCCGCCGACCCACAGCGGGGCGCGCGCTTGGCCGGTGCCGTGCGAGGCGGTGCGTGGGAGGGGGCATGGGACACAGGAGCGTACAGCCAGCCCATACAGGCGACGCCAACTTCGGTGTCTGCAACTGCCAAAGCGGCCCAAACCGCCCAAAATGCGGCGATCTGGCCCCGATTGGGCCGTGATGCGCAACAGCCGTCCCACGGCTTTGGTAGGGTCCTCGCCCACATCGCCGAATCTCTGGTCAGGAGCCCGAGAACGGGGGACCCAAGTTGTTGGGGCGAATCGCACGGTGAATCCGTGAGAAGCGCAGGCTCTTTTAGCGCTAGCCCGTCAGCTAACCCCGTAGGCCAACGAAAGAGGTCCATTGCAGCTGCGATTCATCACAGCTTCGTTTGTGAACAGGGTTGTTGGCGCCGCACTTGCCCTGTGCGCACTGTTCGGCGTGGCCTTTTCAACCGCCGCTGCGGCCGCCGAAACGGCGCCGGGCACGGGGTCAACTGCGACCCCCGCGGCTCCAGCCACCACGACGGCCCCTTCGTCCACGACGCCCGCCACCGTCTCACCGGCGGCCACCGGCGGAGTGCTGCCGACACCTGGCGCGCGTAAGCACCGCCGGGCCCCAATCACGGGGCACACGACCAACATGACCTACACGGGCCCCATCTTTGAGCTGTCGGCTACCGGCCAGGCTGTCCCCTACCAGCGACCCGCCACACCCGAAGTGCTGGACGCTGCCACCGGTGGCGCGGTCGTGAGCATCGTCGCGCAGGCAAAGCCCAAGCTGCTCGTCCCCGGTCGCACTGCACAGATCATCGAAGGCTTGGCGGCCGCTCCAATGGAAGCTCCCGCCGCAGTGCAGAAGATCATCTGGGCCGGCGATGAACTGATTGGCCTGCCCTACATCTACGGCGGCGGACACGGCAGCTGGAAGTCGCCGGGTTATGACTGCTCGGGCTCGGTCTCCTATGCCCTGCACGGAGACAACCTGCTGCCCGCCCCCGAGGACTCGTCGGAATTCGAGTCATTCGGTGGCAAGGGGAGCGGGGAATGGGTGACCATCTTCGCCAACGGCGGTCATGCATACATGACCGTTGCCGGGGTGCGCCTCGACACCAGCCCCGTCGATGACCCAACCAACGAGCAGGGCCCCCGCTGGCGACCGCTGCGACCCGAAAACCACGGGTTTGTCGTGCGCCACCCCGTCGGCCTGTAACCGACGCCCTGAACCAGGGGTCCCACGTGCGGCTCTGCGTGACCGCTTCGGCTACGCTTGCCCTTCCACGCAAAGCTAACAGGAGGGTCCTACCCAGATGCCCGGGATAACCGGCCGCGTTTCCACTGTCGTGAAGGCCAGGGTCTCAAAGCTCCTGGATCGGGCCGAAGATCCCGCGGCGACGCTGGACTACAGCTACCAGAAGCAGATCGAACAGCTCCAGAACGTCAAGAAGGGCGTCGCCGACGTGGTGACCGCCAAGAAGCGCCTTCAGCTTCAGGAGAACACGCTGCAGCAGCAGCTCGTCAAGCTGGACACCCAGGCGCGCCAGGCCATGGCCCAGGGCAAGGAAGATCTTGCGCGGGTGGCCCTGGAACGCAAGAACGTCGCCCAGACTGAGCTTCAGTCGCTGGACACGCAGGTCAAGGAACTCGAACAGCAGCAGGAAAAGCTGATCGATTCCGAGCAGAAGCTCCGCGCCAAGATCGAAGCGTTCCGCACCAAGAAGGAGGTCATCAAGGCGCAGTACTCGGCCGCCGAGGCACAGGTGCAGATCTCGGAAGCCGCAAGCGGCGTTGGCGAGCAGATGGCCGACGTTGGGCTGGCGATGCAGCGTGCCGTCGACAAGACCGAAAACATGAAGGCGCGCGCCGATGCGGTGGGCGAGCTTGAAGCAGCCGGCGCCTTTGACGATGTGACCGAGCTTGGCTCCGGCGAAGACGACCTGGACAAGCAGCTCAAGCAGCTGTCCAACCAGTCCGCTGTCGATGACGAAATGGCCAAGATGAAGGCCGAGCTTTCAGGCCCTGCCCCGGCCGGCGAGATCGAGGCGCCCGCTGCCGACCAGGTTGCGGCAGCGCCGGCCGGAGAGGCCCCGGCAGCGGCTGCTGCGGACCCCGCCGATGCCACCGAGGCGCCCAGCGAGTCCGGGGGCTCCGGCGCATGATCGTGCGCATCTCCGGGGAGGACCAGTTTCGCGTCGATGAGGCCCACGAGGCGCAGCTGGACGCCCTTGACCAGGACGTCTTTCACGCGCTTGAGCGCGGCGACGAGCAGGCCTTTGATGCCGGCTTCTCCAAGCTCATAGATTTCGTGCGCGCCAACGGGACTCCGCTTGACGACGAGGCGCTTGACGCCTCGGACCTGATTCTGCCGCCGGCCGACACCTCCCTGTCGGAGGCCGTCAACGACTTCACCGGCGAGGGCTGGCTGCCCGAGTAGGACTTTGCGCCCCGCATGGGCCGCTGGCGCGAGCCCGGCGGTCGCGCGCAGGGCGGGTCAGATGGGGATTCCCCAGAGCGGGAACCAGCGGTCCATCTCGGGCTCGATGGGCAGCTCCTTGGCCATCTGGGCCTTCAGCTGAAGCTCACGTTCGGTCGAGCGCTGCTGATCGCCGGCGGCGGGCACGAACGGGTACCAGTAGCCGCGCTTGTAGTTGTAGATGAAGTAGACCTTTCCATCGCCCGGCGTCAGCGCCCCCGAGCTCAGATCGGCCGCCCAGGTCGGCACGTTGGGGGCGCGATCGGCGGCGGCACCTTCTGCGGCTGCCCCCGCTTCCGAGGCACCGGTGGAGTGCTGGAAGGCGAACACTGCGCAAAGCAGCCGCTCGCCGTGGCCGCCACCCTCGATCGAGTCCGAGACGGCGTTGATCGCCACTGCAAGGTCTTCGACGCTGGGCTGGCCCGGCGCACTGCTGACCACCATCCAGCGGTAACCGTAGGTGTCGTCCTGGGAGGCCACCTGCGTGCCGCCCTCGGCGCCCGTTGCTGTCACCACCGCTTCCATTTCGCGCATCGTGGCCTCAAACTCGCTCGTTGCAAGCGGCTGGAACACGATCGCCGCCCTGCCCGTGGGCACGGTGTCGTATTCGGTCTGAAGCGCAATGTAGGCCGTGGAGATGGCAAAGAGCTTCTCCGGCGCCGGCCCCGCAACGGCGCTCCGGCCCGTGAGGATGTCCCGCAGCCCCACCCCGACCAGTCCCTTTCCTACGCCGTGCCCTGGAGCTGGGCCTCCAGGCGACTCAGTGCCGCCAGGCGCTTGTCCAGGGGCGGGTGGTCGGCGAACAGGTTCATCAGCGATTCCTTGCTGCGCGCCGGGATGATGAAGAAAGCGCTGAGCCCTTCGGCGACGCGAAGATCCCGGCTCGGAGTTCGCTGCATCGCCCCGTCGATCTTCAGCAGTGCCGACGACAGCGCGCTGGGGCGACCTGTCAACACCGCCGAGCCGCGGTCGGCTGCAAACTCGCGGTAGCGCGAGAGCGCTTGCAGAAGCACGAACGAGATCGCATAGACAACTGCGGCGACGAGCAGAACGATCAGGATGTCCTCCTCCTCGTCGCGGGCGCCGCGTCCGTAGCCGCCACCGCCGAACGCACCCATGAACAGTGCAAACTGGGCCACCATGGCCGCCAGGGTGGCGAAGAAGCTTGCCAGCGTCATCACCATCACGTCACGGTTGATCACGTGGGTCAGCTCGTGCCCGATCACGCCCTCCAGCTCGGCGCCGTCAAGCAGCTGCAGGATCCCGCGTGTCGCGCACACCGTTGCCGACTTCGGCGAGCGGCCCATGGCGCACGCGTTGGGCATGGGGCTCTCGATCACTGCCACCCGCGGCTTGGGCAGGTTGGCCTGCACGCAAAGACGTTCGATGATTGCGTGCAGTTCGGGCTCCTCCTGCGGCGAGACCTGTTTGGCCCCCAGGGTCGCCAGCGCGAGCTTGTCGGCAGTGGACAGCTGCACCAACAGCAGCACCACTGCCACCACACCGATCAGGATGGCCCCGGCGCCGGCTGCAAACAGCGCTCCTATGAACGCCACGTACAGCAGCCCCAGCAGGAACATGGTCAGCACCATCCGGGCCTGTAGGCCCGTGTCTCTGCCAAATCCCTGGGGTCGTTTGCGCGCCATTGAAGTGCCTTCCGCCAGCGATTGTGCCATACGCCCACGGATGCCACGGCAGGGCGCGGCCGTGTGCCGGGGCGGGGCCGGGTCCGCGTTGCCATGCCACGGCTTGGGGTATGCCGCGGCGTGGCTTGGCCGTATGCATCCCCCATAATCTCTGCCACCATGGCCATCCAGACAAGCACGGGACTGCTGGGCGTCTTTCCCCTGGGCAGCCGGCTCAACGAGCGCCAGCGCGTCGAGGTCGGTGGCTGTGACCTGATCGAGCTTGGCGCCGAGTACGGCACCCCTGCCTACGTCGTCGCCGAGGACGATCTGCGAGCGCGAGCGCGTGCGTTCATGACGGCCGCCCACGATGCCCCTGGCGCGCCCATGAGCGTCGTGTTCGCCTCCAAGGCCTTCCCCTGCATCGCTGTCCTGGAGCTCTTCGCGCAGGAGGGCCTGTGGTGCGACGTGGCCAGCGGCGGCGAGCTGTACCTGGCCCTGCGCGCCGGCTTTGCCCCCGAGCGCATCGTGTTCCACGGCAACGCCAAGTCCAGGGCCGAGCTGCAGGCGGGACTCGATGCCGGCGTGGGGCTGATAGTCATCGACAACTTCGACGAGATCGA
>CAJCIJ010000235.1 GCA_903970315.1 Actinomycetota bacterium | reverse complement strand
CCGCCGCGATCGGCACATGCTTGACCACGGTCAAGCGCAGCGGTGGCGCGTCCCACCCCGTCCGCGTGCGAAACGCCGCCAGCGCCCGCGCCGCGAGGTTCTCCGAGGGTGGACCGGCGACACCCGGGCAGACGACCTCGTCGGGGACGTTGTCCTGATTAAAAACGGGTGGCACGCGCGCGCGCGTGCCACGCCTTTTAAGAGCACCCCCGGCGCGCTCCAGCGTCAACTCGTCGGCGAGTGAGATCGCCTGGATGACCGTGACCAGCTCATGCCTGCCGTCCTCCGTCAACGGGCCAACGCATAGGCCAAGGTTGAGCTTGGCGGGCGCAAGCGCCACGAGTGGCGCCGACAACGCCGCGCTCATCGCGCCAGCAGGCGGCCCAGAGCCCGAAAATCATCGGGGGACAGGCGTTGGGCCCGGGTGTCGGGTGCAAGCCCGAGGCTGACCAGGGCCTGCTGCACAGCTGCGCGCTCCGGCGCCTGGGGGTGCGCCAGGGCAAGCGACCCTGCCAGCGTCTTGCGCCGATGCGCAAACGCCGCTACCACGAGCGTCCGCAGCGCTTCGTCGGCCGCCCCCGATGGGCGCCGCCGCAGTTCCAAAAGCACCGAATCGACCCCCGGCACGGGGTAGAAGACCGTCCGCGGGATCGCGCGTGCCACCCGCACCTCACAGGCGAGCTGCACCAGCACCGAGCTTGCCGAGTACACCGAGCCGCCCGGCGCCGCAGCCAGGCGCTCGCCAACCTCACGCTGAACCATCACCACCCACCGCTCAACCTCGGCAAGCTCCTCGATGGTGCGCCGCAACACCGCAGTGGCGACGCCGTAGGGCAGATTGGCCACCACCTTTTCCGGCGCCGGATGCAGCTTCCGGAGGTCCAGCTTCATCGCGTCGGCCCAGTGCACGGTGACGTTGTCAAAGCGAGCCGTGGCGTCAACGAGGGCGTCCTGGAGACCGCGATCGACCTCGATCACATGCAGGTGCCCCACGCAGGCTGCCAGGAACTCCGAGAGCACGCCCGCGCCGCCACCCACCTCCAGCACCACCTCGTCGCCGGCGGGCTCTGCGATCCGCCCGATCACCGTCAGGATGTTCGGATCGACGAGAAAGTTCTGCCCGAGCTCCCGGTTGGGGCGGATACCGAAGCGTCGGATCCGGCTGGCGCTCGACTCCTGCAGCCCACGTGGCGCAGTCACGATCACCAGCCGAACAGGCGGGCGCCGTTTGCGGCCAGGAGCGCGCTCAGCTCGGCAACGTCGACTCCGCGCCGTTGTGCCACAAAGTCCGCTGTGTGAGTCACGAACGCCGGCTGGTTCGGCTGGCCGCGGACCGGCTGCGGCGCCAGGTAGGGCGCGTCGGTCTCTACAAGCAGCAGCTCGTCGGGGATCTCGTTGACGACGTCTGCGAGCTCCTTGGCGTTGGGGTAGGTGACGTTGCCCGCAAAAGAGATCCACCACCCCTCTGAAATGCACTCGCGCACGTAGGAAGGCATGGAGAAGCAGTGGATGATCACCCGCAGTCCCGCCGCGTCGGACCGCAGGATCTCGATGGTGCGCTGCTCGGCGGCGCGGGTGTGTATCACCAGCGGTTTGTCTGTCTCCCTCGCCAACGCGATCTGGGCGACAAAGGCCCGTTCCTGGTCAGCCTGCGGTGCGCCCTCGCGGTAGAAGTCAAGCCCCGTCTCGCCAATCGCCACGCACCGCTCGTGGCTTGCCAGGGCGCGCAGCTCGGCCAGGTCGGCGTCGTCGAACCCCCGCGACTCGTTGGGGTGGCGGCCCACAGCTGCATAGACATGCGGAAACGCCTCTGCCGCTGCCAGAGCGGCACGGCAGGAGTGACTGTCGATCCCCACCGTGAGCATGCGCGCAACGCCAGCCGTGTCAGCTTGGGCCACGAGCTGGGCCATCAGCGCGGCGTCACCGTCGGCGCAAAGGTCCAGGTGCGTATGGCTGTCAATCATCGGCCCGCTCGTCATCGGCTGGCTCGGTGTCCTTGGGAAAAAGTGCCTCGATGGGCCTGACAGCATTGATGTGCCCCGGGCCAAGCTCGGCCCCTGCGACCGCAAGGTCGGGGCTCCCAAGTGCCGCCAGCAGCCGCTCCGCGGCGGTGGGCAGGTAGGGCCAGAGCAGCACTGCCACCGTGCGCAGGCCCTCTGCAAGCGTGCGCAGCACGCGCTCGAGCTCCTCGAGCTGCTCGTCGTCGCGCGCAAGCCGCCACGGCGCACGCTCCTCGACGTAGCGGTTCAGGCGCCGTACCCGCTGCCAGATCTCCTCCAATGCCATGGTCAACTCGGCGCGGTCGAAGTGCGTGCACACCCGCTCGGTGAGGCCCGCGAAGTCGCCCGCCAGCGTTGGGTCCAGGGGACCGTCTGCCACCGCCCCGTCGCTGTAGCGGGTCACCATGGCGATCGTGCGGCTGGCCAGGTTGCCCAGGTCGTTGGCCAGCTCCGTCTCATACCGGGTCTGGAACGCCAGCGTCGAAACCGTGCCGTCCTGACCGAAGGGGACCTCGCGCAGCAGATAGAAGCGCAGGGCGTCGGCGCCAAAGCGCTCGATCACCGTCACCGGGTCAAGCACGTTGCCAAGCGACTTGCTCATCTTCTCCCCCTCCATGAGCAGATAGCCGTGGACGAAGATGTGCTCCGGGAGCTCGATATCGGCGGCCATCAGCAACGCCGGCCAGTAGACGGCATGAAAGCGCAGAATGTCCTTGGCAATCAGGTGGTAGTCGGCCGGCCAGAACGTCGATGTCAGATCCTCTCCGGGGCGGGCGAAGGACAGTGCCGTGTAGTAGTTCAACAGTGCGTCAAACCACACGTAGAAGACGTGCTCGTGATCCCAGGGCACCTGCACGCCCCATGTGAGCTTGTGGCGTGTCAACGGCACGTCGCGCAAGCCGGAGCGGATGAACGAGAGCGCCTCGTTGTAGCGAGTGCGTGGCGCCACGAAGTCCTCGCGTTCCTCGTATAGGCGCTCCAGGCGCTCCTGGAAGGCGGAGAGCTTGAAGAAGTAACTGTCCTCTTGCTCGCGCGTCAGCTCGATGTGGTGGATCGGGCAGAGGTTGCCCGGGTCGATCTCGTTCTCGGGCTTGAAGTCCGCGCAGCGCGGGCAGTACCAACCCTCATATGTCCCCTGGTAGACGAAGCCGTTCTCGCGCACCTGTCCCAGCACCTCCTGCACGCGCGCTTCGTGCCTAGGGTCGGTTGTGCGGATGAAGAAGTCGTTGGTCGCGCCCAGCAGTGGCAACAGCGACTGGAACCGGGCAGCGTTGCGATCGGCGAGCTCCTGGGGCTCGATCCCAAGCGCGTGGGCGGCATCGGCTACCGGCTCCCCGTGCTCGTCGGTGCCCGTAAGGAAGAAGACCTCCTCGCCGCGCTGCCTGTGATGGCGGGCCATCACGTCCGCGGCGATCGTCGTGTAAGCGTGCCCGAGGTGCGGGGCCGCGTTGACGTAGTAGATGGGTGTGGTGATGTAGGCGGTCACGGGCGTCGCTGATTATCGGTGCTTTGTCGTCCGGCCCGTCCAGCCTGGTTGTCTGCACCGGTGGCACCCCGGCGCGGACGGGCACGCTCGGCGTCGCGCTTACGGGCACGCGGCGGATCGAGCGCGGCGCCTACCACAAGCACCACCTCACCAAGTGGTGGATGCGTCCGGTAGTGGGCGGCCGCCTCGGCGGCTGTGCCGCGCATGACTTCCTCGTGGACCTTGGTCAGCTCGCGGCACACGGCCACGGGCCGCTCGGGTTCGCTGGAGGCGAGCATCTCCAGCGTGGCCGGTAGCCGCTTGGGAGACTCGAGCGCAACGAGCGTATGCGCGGCCTGCGCCAGCAGCCGTTCGCGCTGACCACGTTTGCGCGGCAGAAAGCCGACAAAGCACCACTGCGCCACGGGCAGGCCCGAGGCGACCAGGGCGACAGGGACCGAGCTGGCCCCCGGCAGCACCTCCACGGTTACCCCGGCGGCCAGGCTCTCGCGCACGAGCAGGAAGCCCGGGTCTGAGACCACGGGCATCCCGGCATCGCTCACCAGGGCCACCGTGGCCCCCGCGCGCATGCGCTGCACCAGCTCGCCGGTGCGGCGGTGTTCGTTGTGCTCGTGGTAGGAGACCAGCTCGCGTGCGTGGATGTTGTGGCGCGCCAGCAGAACGGGCGTACGCCGCTTGTCCTCACACGCCACCACGTCGACCTCTGCAAGCACTCGCAGCACGCGGACCGTCACGTCTTCCAGGTTGCCTATGGGCGTGGGACAGACAACCAGGCGGCCGGCCTGGCCGCTCACTGCCCGAGCCCCGCAGCCTCGAGTCCAGACCCTTCCAGCGCCAGCGCTCCAGCCCCGACCATGCCGGCCTCGGTGCCGAAGTGCGCGCGGACCACGCGCGCGTGCTCGCGGCTGGGGGGCAAAGCACGCGCCGCAAGGACTTCGCGTGCGGGTGCTAGCAACAACTCACCGGCGCCAATCACCCCACCGCCGACCACCACGACCTCGGGGTTGAGCATGTTGACCAGGTTGGCCATTCCAACGCCCAGGCGGGTGCCGATCAGC
>CAJCIJ010000234.1 GCA_903970315.1 Actinomycetota bacterium | reverse complement strand
GCGAGCTTGGCGCCCACACCGCCCAGCGCAGCACGACGGTCGGCGCGCATCGCACCCTGCGGGAAGCGCGCAAGCTCCTCGGCCAGCGCCAGCGACCGCGCCACGTGTGTGCCTCCCGGCACGATCTCGCTCACCAAGCCGATGGCAAGCGCTTCGCGTGCATCCACCAGGCGGCCGGTGAGGATCAGCTCCAGTGCCCGCCCTAGACCCACGGTGGCAGGCAACCGCTGGGTGCCGCCGTCGATCAGGGGAACACCGAAGCGGCGCTCGGTGAAGCCCAGCATCGCGCTGTCTGAGGCGATCCGCAGATCGCACCAGAGAGCGAGCTCCAGGCCACCGGCGACGCAGTAGCCCGAGATCGCGGCGATCGTCGGCTTGGTCGCCGTCAGTCGCGTCACCCCGAGCGGTCCCTCTGGGGCGTTCAGCCGATCGGCAAAGCTCTCGATCTCCTTCAGGTCTGCGCCGGAGCAGAAGGCCTCGCTGCCGGCGCCCGTTAGCACCATCACAGCCGCCTGGTCGTCTGCCTCAAAGCGTGCAAAGGCCGCGTGCAGCGCCACGGCGGTGGGCCCGTCGATCGCGTTGCGGCGGTGCGGCCGGTCGATCGTGATCAGCGCTGCGCAGCCGCGGCGCCGATAGGTGATGGGGGACGAGTGGCCCGCGGCATCTTGGCCGTCGGACTGCAATGGGTCCGCCGGTTGGCTCACCAGCCGCCGCGCCAGCGGCCGGCGCTGAGAGTCGACTGCGCCGCCTTGCGCGCTTGTTTGCGCTTCTCAAGGCGGCCCTGAATCATGCTCATGGTGAAGATGAAGAAGACGAAGAAGCCCATGATGCAGAAGCCCGCGAGTGTCACGACCTTGTCGGTGGTGTCACCGTAGATCCCGTGGCCGTCGGTGGCCGATGCCACCGGGGCGATCACGCAAAGCCAGGCACACCCGGCTACCAGCGCGAGCGCCGATCTGCGTGCTCGGGCGACCGTCAGGCGACGGGAGAGGCGGGGCACGCCAAGGGCCGACCGGGCTTGCACGGGGGCGTCGTCGGCGGGGTTTTCAGACCGATTGGCGGCGGCGCTTGGCACAGCCGCTCATGCTATCGGACACCACGTCGGACAGCCGCCACGGCGGGCCTATGATGGCCTCATGCTGACCAGGTTCAAGACGGCCATCGAGGTGGCGATCGTGCTCGCCGTGGGCGCCGCGGTCTACTTCGTCCCCGGCGGCGGCAATGCAGCCCGGGGTGTCGAAGCCGCGCTCTCGGCGGTCTTCGGCGCGGGCTTCGTCTTCGCCGGCATCCGCCTGTACCGCGAACGCAGCCTGAGCCTCTACAGCCTGGGCGAGCGCCGACGGGGCCTGGTCTACGCCGCCGCCGCGATCGCCCTGGTCGGCGTCGCTGCCCAGCCGCGCATGTTCGAGACTGGCGTTGGCGAGCTGTGCTGGTTTGTGCTCATGGGCTTCGTCGTCTACACGGTTGTCGACGTCGTCCGCCATGCCCGGAGCTACTGAGAGTCCCGCGGCGGCGCGCAAGGACCTTCTGGCCACCACCGCGGAAAGCTCACCGACTGCACCCGCGCCGACGCCCGTTTCGGCGCGCAGCTCGCTGCCGGACGCCCCCGGCGTGTACCTGTTCCGTGACTCCAGCGGGCGCGTGGTCTATGTGGGCAAGGCCAATTCAATCCGCAAACGCGTGGCCTCGCACTTCTCGGCCAAGAATGGCTCCTCCGGGCATGCCGACATGGTCGCCGCCGTCGATCGCATCGAGTGCGTGGTGGTCGCCAACGAGACCGAAGCGCTGCTGGTGGAGCAGAGCTTTGTCAAGCAGTACCGGCCGCGCTTCAACATCCGCCTGCGCGACGACAAGTCATACCCCTTCATTGCGATCTCGATGGACGAGGAGTTCCCGCGGGTCTACTTCACGCGCGAGTCCCACATCCCCGGCCGCGTCTACTTCGGCCCGTACTCAAACGCCAAGCGCGTGCGCGCAACCCTGGAGGTGCTCGCAAAGGTGTTCATGTTCCGCTCCTGCACCGGGCCCGTCCCGGGCCGGCGGTCGGGCTCACCGTGCCTTGACTACTACATCAAGCGCTGCCAGGCACCGTGCGTTGACCTGGTCTCAAAGGAGGTCTACAGGCAGGGGATCGACGCCGTCATCGATCTGCTGTCGGGCCGCTTCAAGGCGATCGAGCGAGACCTTGCGACGCGCATGCGCATCGCTTCTGATGCCCAGGAGTACGAGCAGGCCACGCTTGAGCGAAACCGGCTGCGCGCGGTGCAGTCGCTGATGGAGCGCCGCCGGCTGGCCAACGAGTCGGTGGGCACGCTTGACGCAGTCGCTGTGGCCGTGCAGGGCACCGACGCAAACGCCCAGGTCTTCCAGGTGCGCGACGGCGTCCTGTCGGATCGTCAGTCCTTCTATCTGGCCAACGAGGCCGAGCGCAGCGCCGGCGAGGTGGCCGAGCAGTTCCTGGTGCAGTACTACGGCGCCGCCGAAGGCGGGGTGGCGATCCCATCGCTCGTGCTCGTCGCACGCGACGTCGGTGACCGTCCCGCGATCGCTGCCGCGCTGGCCCGCGAGCGCGGCGGGCCCGTGCGCGTGCACACCCCCCAGCGCGGCGAGAAGGCGCGCGTGCTGGAGCTGGCCTCAAAGAACGCGCACCTGGCTGTTGCGCAGGAGCGCCTGCGCGTCGAGCACCGCCGCCAGAGCCGGGTGGAGGCGCTGGAGGGTCTGGCGGCCGTGCTTGGCTTGGACGCCCCGCCCGTTCGCATCGAGTGCTTTGACATCTCAAACCTGGGCGGCACGCACACGGT
>CAJCIJ010000233.1 GCA_903970315.1 Actinomycetota bacterium | reverse complement strand
GCTCGCGCGGCCAGTCGGCGGTCAGCTCAAGCCCGTTGCCGTCGGGGTCGGCGATGTAGATGGCCTCGTGCGAACGGTGATCGGCCGTTCCCTGGATTGGAGTGCGTGAAAGCAGAAGGCGCTGGGCGGCCCTGGCCAACTCCAGGCGCGAAGGGTAGAGCAGCGCCACGTGGTAGAGGCCGGCGTGCCGGCCCGCGGGTTGTGCATTGGGCACGGCGACCAGGACGAGCGCCGTCTGCTCGCCTGCGCCCAGGCTCACCTGGGCGTCATCGTGGCGCAGCACTGTCAGGCCCAGGCGGTCCTGGTAGAAGGTCACGGCGCGGTCCAGGTCGCTGACCCTCAGATAGACGGGCCCCAGCGCGAGCGTCTCCGGGAGGGTCGCCTGCCCGCCGGCGGGCGTGTGCTGTGAGACTGCGCTCATACCTTCAGGATGGCAGGCAGCTGAAGGGCTCTGAGCAGCTTTGACCCGACGTGTCGCTCAATCGATCACGCGCCGGCCCCAGGCGAACTGGTCGCCGAGCCAGCTTCCGTGCAGGGGCAGCACGTAGACACCCTGTCCGGAGGAGTGGATCACCCAGTTGTCGCCCAGGTAGATGCCCTCGTGGATCACGGTCTGGTTGGTGGCGCGACTGTTGAAGTGCGCCGAGCCGAAGAACAGCAGATCGCCGGGCTGCAGCTGGCCGGCGCGCAGGCGCTGTGAGCGGGGGATTTCGCCGCCCTGTTCGGCCGCTGTGCGGCCGAGGATCTCCCTGCCCCAAGGAAGCCCCGACACCTTGTACACACGCCAGGCAAAGCCTGAGCAGTCAAAACCCCCGTGTTCAAGGCCATCGGCGGTGTTGTCTGTGGTGCCGCCCCACACATACGGGTACCCGATCCGCGAGACGGCGATCGAAAGCGCCTGACGCTCGGCGGCGCTCATCGACGGGAGCGCAAAGGACTCCAGCGACTGCCGCGCATCGGTGACAGTCCAGCTTGAAAGCTTCAGTGCGGCACTCAAAGACCAAGCCGCCGCCGCGCGCGTGATTGGGCTCTGCGGGAACAGGTCAAACCTCTGTGTGCCCACCGGATGCTCGTAGGCCAGTTCCAAAAACCGGACGGTCACCTCGGATCCGAAGTACCACGGTGGGCGCAGGCCGGCTTGGGCGGCCACGGCCTGAACGTGGGCGGCGACTTCGCTGAGCCCGAGCTCATCGGTGAGCATGGAGTCAAAGGCGACCACGGTCACGGGGCTCTGTTTGGTGTGCGCCACCGGCGCCGGCACCGATTCGGTAGCCGGCGATGAGCGTTCCGAAGCCGCGATTTCGCTCGCGCTCGGCAGTTCCGTCGGCGGTGTCGGTTCGGCCCAGAGGGCTCCCGCGGCCGGCGCCGTTGCTTCGGTCGGTGGCTGTTGCAAGCCCGCCGCCGTCGCGTCGGCAAGCATTGGCGAGATGGCGGCCATCGCCTCGTTGGCCTGCCCCGCGGTCAGCGGCAGTGACCCGCCGAAGCCCGTGCCGACGTCGTGCATTACGCCCGCCCGCACCAGCGCCGCCTGCTCGCGGGCGTCCCAGTTTGAGGCCGTGATCGACGCGCCGGCGTAGGACGGCGTGAGCGCTGCAAATGCCACCACGCACACCAGTGCCCCGCTGCGCAGGGCAAAGCGCGTGATCGACGTCGCCATCACGGGCGCTGCATCGACGGCACCAGCGGCAGACACCACCGCAGGGCGCGCCACTCAACAGATCAACAGGCCTCCTGCAACGCCGCTGTGGCCTCCCCGTGGGAGCCGAGGCGCAGACACGCGGGCAGCCCTACCAGGAAGCAGGCACCGGCCGCAACAAGCACGGCGGTGTGAACACCGGAAGCCGTGGGCCCCCCGCGTAGCGCTACGCCGGCGAGCTCTGCCCCGATTGCGGCCCCGGCCAGGCGCCCCATCGAAAGCGCACCGGAGGTGCGGCCGTGGGAGGCAAGTGGCGTGGCGTTCAGTGCGGCCCTGGAGGTGGGCACGAACAGCATGCCGAGGCCCAGGCCCACGGGAATGAGCAGCGGCATGGTGCTGGCGCTCTGCAGCGAGACCCCCGGCAGGCCCAGCGCCGCCAGACCCGCCCCGGCGGCCAGGAAGCCGAGCGCCGCGGGACGTCGCTCGCCGTAACGATCGGACAGACGTCCCGCCACCGGTGCCGCGGCGCCAACGAGCAGTGCCACGAGCACGAGCACGCTTGAGGCGCCCAGGGCGGAGTAGCCGGCGACCCGCTGAAGGTACTGAGCGGCCAGATAGAAGCACCCGATCATCACCGCGAACGTGAGTGCAGCGATCAGCGTGGCCGACTGGACCACTGCGTTGAGCACCACAGGTCCACGCTCGGCAGTGTCGGAGTGCACGACCGATGGGACGTGGCGGACGATCGCCCAGGCGGCAAGCAGCGCCAGAGGCACCAGCGCCCACCAGTTCGCGCGCCAACCGAATCCCACGGTCAGAAGGCCTCCCAGCAGGGGTCCGACCAGGTTGGACGCTCCGGCGCTGGCGCCCCAGATGCCAAGAGCGCTCCCGCGCCGCTCCGGTGGGAACCCGCTGACGGCCCCGGCAAGCGCCGCTGGGCTGACCAGTCCAGCGCCGGCTCCCTGGAGTACGCGCGTGGCCACGAGCAGTCCCAGCGACGAGGCCACGGCCCCGGCGGCCGCGCCGATGGCGAACAGGCACAGTCCTGCCAGCGCCACACGACGGGCCCCGAGGCGGTCCACAAGTGCCCCGCCCGGAAACAGCAGCAGCGCGTAGGCCCCGAAATAGGCGCCGAGCAGGACCGAGGTGGAGGCGCTGGAAACGTGCAGGCTGCTGGCAACAGAGGGCAGCGCAACCGTGATCAGGGTCCCGTCCAGCTGCAGCAGCGCCGCTGCGGCGGTGCACGCAAACAGTCGGTTCCACGCTGCCCGTGGGATCTCGATGTCGGTGGCGCCTGCGCGGGCCCGCCGGCTGCGGCCGCCGCGATTGGCGCGTGTGAGGCTGCGCACCACGGCCACAGTATCGTCGCCGGCCCCTTTGCGGGTCAGGCGGCCTGCGACTGAGCTGCGCACTGCGCGCACAGGCCCCAGATCACAACCTGTGCGTGGTCGGGCGCAAAGCCCGAGTCGCTGGCCCGCGCCAGCGCACGTGTTGGCGTAGGCGTGCCGTCGAGGTCGGCAGTGATGCCGCACTGACGGCAGACCGTGTGCGCGTGCTGCTCGGTCCTTGAGTCGAACATCACGGCGCCCGTGCCGGTGGCGAGCCTGCGCGCGAGACCCAGCTGCTCCAGCAGCTCAAGCGTGGCGTAAACGGTCGGCAGCGAGACGCCGGGCAGCGATCCGGAGATCGCCCCAAGGACCTGCTCTGCGGTCATGTGCTGTGCCCGGCAACAGAGCACGCGGTGGATCACCAGGCGCTGGGAGGTCACGCGCATGCCGCGCTGACGCAACGCCGCCACAAGGCGCTGATCGATCTCTGACTGGGCAGTCGTTGCAGGCATCGGCGGCGTGTTAGGTGGTCCTTATTCTAAAAGACTTTATATAGTCAGCATAGTGGAGGCCACCGAGATCACACCTGCCCAGGCTGCCGAATCAGACGCTGAGCAGGTAACCGACGGCGAGCCGCCCCCTGTGGTGACCCGCACGCGGGCCCTTCATAGAAGGGTGGCGCATCTGGCCCGCGCCAACGATGCCTCCTACCTGTTGCGCGTGGTGCAGCCCGCGCTCGTGGGCATGATCGACGGTACTGTCTCGACGCTTGCGCCGATCTTTGCTGCGGCCGTTTCCAGCAGCTCGCGTACGGCTCTGCTCGTGGGCATCGCTACCGCGCTTGGGGCGGGGGTGAGCATGGGCTTCTCGGAGGCGCTGTCGGATACCGGCGAGCGCTCGGGACGCGGCTCGGCGGTGGTGCGCGGTGTGATCACCGGTGGGGCAACGACCTTTGGGGGGGTCTTTCATTCACTTCCGTTCATCATCAGCAATGTGCACACAGCGCTGATCGTCGCCGGCTGTGTTGTCGCGGTGGAGCTGGTGGTGATCGCTTGGGTGCGTTACCGCTTCTTGAATGTGTCGCTACGTTCGTCCCTGCTCAGCGTCACACTCGCTGGCGGAATCGTTGCGGGTATTGGCGTGCTCATTGGCAGCTCCTAAGGTCCCGCTCCATGCGGCATACTGAGCCCGTCGGCTAGGAGTAACGGATAAGCACACCGCGGCGGTACATCTCGATGTTCAGGTCCGGCGGTTCCAACCGCGGTCTCACGCCGCCTGCGCCAGCCCCCGAGGCTG
>CAJCIJ010000232.1 GCA_903970315.1 Actinomycetota bacterium | reverse complement strand
GGCGCGAGCTTCGCCTGCGCGAGTTCGGCTCAAAGCAGGTTGCGTGGGCCAAGCTGCTGCCGGCCGGCGCGCTGGACGACGACCCAGCGCTCGCCGGTCTGGGGCCGGAAGCGTGGCCTGACCCACCGCCGCTTGCCGATGTGCTGCGCCAGCCGCGACCCCTGCACGCAGTCCTGCGCGATCAACACGTGATCGCCGGGATCGGGCGGGCGTGGTCGGATGAGATCCTCTGGCACGCGCGTCTGTCGCCGTACAAGCGCGGCTCGGAGCTCTCGCCGCAGGAGTGCACGCAGTTGCGCGCGTCGATGGTGCAGACGCTGGGCGGGGCGCTTGCCCACTACGAGGCCCAGCTGTCGCTGCCCATCCCGGACAAGCTGCCGCTGCCACTGCAGGTCCACGGTCGCCACGGCGAGCCCTGCCCGCGATGCGGCGCCACCCTGCAGGCGGTCCACTTCGAGGACCACGTGATCGCCTACTGCCCGGCCTGTCAGACCGAGGGCCGGACCCTGAAGGACCGGCGGCTGTCGCGGCTGCTGCGGTGACCGTCCCACAGGCCCCAGGCCGGCCGAGCCGCGTGCCTGGGCTGACGCCCGATGCGGGCCGCCGACGCTAGCATCGGGGCATGATCGAGGTTGGCCAGCCGGCTCCGGATTTCGAGCTCCCAGACCAGGACGGGCAGACGGTCAAGCTGTCGGCTCTGCGCGGGCGCCCCGTGGTTGTGTACTTCTACCCCCGTGCCGACACCCCCGGTTGCACGGTGCAGGCGTGCGGCGTGCGGGACCACAGCGCCGACTACAGCGCCTATGACGCCGAGGTGCTGGGGATCTCCCCGGACCCCGTCGCCGACGTCAAGGGCTTTGCCGACAAGTACTCGCTGGGGTTCACGCTGCTCGCCGACGCCGACCACGCCGTGGCCGAGCGCTACGGCGTCTGGGCCGAGAAGTCCATGTACGGCAAGAAGTTCTGGGGCAACCAGAGGGCCACGTTTGTGATCGGCCCCGATGGCGTCGTGGCGCACGTGATTCCCAAGGTAAAGCCGGCCACACACGACGAGCAGGTACTGCAAGCGTTGGGGCTATTATCCGACCGCTTTTCGGGCGCCTAGCTTCCGACAGCGACCGCCAGAAACACACCCACCGGTCAGATCAAGGCACGAAAGGAGTCTCCATGAACCCAACCGCCCATGTCGATGACCCCGAGCGGGATCTGGAGGATGAGGAGTGGGAGGAGGACGCCGACGACGACGACGACGAGTTGGACGGAACCGACGACGAGGATCTTGACCTCGACGACTACGACGACCTCGACGAGGACGCCGATCTGTAGCAGTTAGCGGCGCCAGGGACGCCCCGGCGTCCCCTGGTGGCCGGGGCGGGCACCGCGGCACCGTAGGCTCTTGGTCGCGATGCACACGCCGGGCTCCATGCCGCTGGGGGCGACTTCGGTCGGGCACACCCTCAGCACGTTCTTTGATGCCGTCGGGAAGTTCTTCTCGGACCTGGCAGCGGTCCACTGGGGCCTGCTGCTGCTGGGCCTGCTGTTCTTCGGGCTCAACCTGGCGCTGCGCTCGCGCGCGTTTTTCAACGCTCTGCGCGCCGCCTACCCCGCAGTCCGTTTCCAGTGGCGACGGGTGTGGGGCGCCTACGCCGCCGCGGTCGGGTTCAACAACGTCGTTCCCGCGCGCGGGGGAGACGTCATCAAGCTCTTTCTGACGCGCTCCTCCATCCCCGGGTCAAGCTATCCCACGGTGGCGTCGGCGTTCTTCGTGGAGTCGGTCTTTGACGCCTTCGTGGGCGTGTTCGTGCTGATCTTCGCGTTCAGCCAGGGCGTCTTCCCAAAGCCACCGGACTTCTCCAAGCTCAGCTCGTTTGAAATCTCCTACCTGGCCGAACACTTCCACCTGACCATCTTCCTGGTCACGCTGCTTGCGGTCCTGGCGGTGGGGCTGTTCGCGGTGCTCTCGGCGCGGGTGGCGGCCTTCTGGGTGCACGTGCGCCAGGGCGTCACGATTCTCTCCGACCGCCGCCGCTACATGCGCGAGATCGTCCCCTGGCAGGTGCTCGCGTGGGTGTCGCGCTTCACCGCATTCTGGTTTCTGCTGGAAGCCTTC
The DNA here is from genome assembly GCA_903970315.1 of Actinomycetota bacterium. Lineage (GTDB taxonomy): Bacteria > Actinomycetota > Thermoleophilia > Solirubrobacterales > Solirubrobacteraceae > Palsa-744. Next base: position 5,316 of record CAJCIJ010000232.1, on the reverse strand, counting down.
CGGGTGGGCGGGTCGGTGCGCAACGTGCTGCTGGTCTTCGCCGTCGGGCAGGTGTCCGGCGCGATCCCGCTGATCCCGGGCGGCGCGGGTGTCCAGCAGGCGCTGACCGTCAAGGTGTTTGCCTCCAGCGCCAGCGCCGCCACGGTTGCTGCCTACTCGGTCGGCCAGCAGATCGCGATCGCCGCCTTCACGTTTGCGGTCGGCCTGGGCGCCGTCGTGTTCGTTTTTCGCTTCCACTCCTTCAAGGAAGTGGTCGCCGCCGGCCGGGCCTCGCGCGAGGAGGAGCGCGCCGCCGATCGGGCCGCGCGGCATGCTTCCTGACGCTGCGCGCAGTGCCTTACCGCTCCGCCCAGGTTGGCGCGTGCGCTCCTGAAGGCCTGCGGCCTGCGGGTTCGCGCGCGAGCTACTGAACGCCTGCGGGTCGCTTCTGCGCTACTGAAGGCCTTCGCGGGCCTCGCGCACCAGCGCCACGGCCTCGGGGAAGATCCTGGCGATGACCGCACGGATCTGGTCGGCCTGTGCGTCGGCGTTGCCCTGGACGTTGACGCGGTTGACCGCCGCCACCGTCATGTCCACGGCGAGTTTGATCGCGTTGTCGGCCCACGCCAGCCGCTGCTGGCCGTGCATCTGTTCGGCGAACTCCGCAAGCCGTCGTTGGAGCTCCTCGGGGTCGCCGAACATGTCGCCAAGACCACCCGGTTCCATGGGCTCATCGTAGCGCCCGGGTCCAGGGGCGATATCGCTCGCTGGATCGAGCCCATAGACTGCGCTGTCCATGTCAAGGGGCGGCGACACAGCCAGGCAGATCGAACGCGAGCAGTGGTGGCGCAACAAGGTGGCGGTGCCCACTGCGGCCGGGGGCGTGCTCTACCTGCTGGGCGGTGTCACGATCTTCGGCGCCGTCGCCGGACGGCCCGTGGTGGGCGTGCTGCAAGCGCTCCAGCCCGCACTGAACGGCAAGGCGACCTCGTCGGTCACCCCGAGGCTGGCCGGCGTGCGCTACCTGTCGTCGCACTACTTCTCGTTCATCTCCGGCAGCGTGCTTCAGGCGATCGGCCTTGCTGTGCTCACGGTCATGCTGGTGTTCTTGATGAACGCCACCCGGGCCCGCAGCGAGGGCGCCGTGCGCGCGGCTCGCTACCTGGTGCCCATCGGCGGTGGCGGCGCCGCGCTTTTGGCGGTCGTGCACGCGGTCGTCGAACTGGTCAACGCCCACAACTTCACGCACAGCCACAACCACACCACCAAGGCCTACGAACATGCGATCACCTATGGAGCCGTGAACATCACCGTGGCCATCCTTGAGCTTTTCGTGCTCCTCGCGCTGGTTGTCGGCATGGTCCTCGCCGTGCTCGCCGCTGGGCGTGTCGGCCTGCTGCCGCGGTGGATGCGCACCGTGGGGATCATCGGCGGCGTGATCCTGCTGCCCATATTCGCCGCCTCCTATGAGCTCGACGTCGTGCCCGCGGCGTTCATGGTCTTCGTGGGCATCATGCTCATGGGCAAGCTGCCCGGAGGCGATCCGCCCGCCTGGACCACCGGGGAAGCTGTGCCGTGGCCTCCGGGACGAGCCGTGATGGCCGGCGCCGGTCGTGCCGACGGCGACAGCAACGGCGCCGGCGATGCGTCGGCGCCGCTGGGATCGCGCCGCAAGCGGGCCGGGCGTCGCTGAGGGCCGGCGAAGCGTAGGCTCCGGCGCCCGCTAGCGGCCGCTACCCCTTGGCCGCCGCTACACCTTGTGGTGCTCGGGGACCCACGCACCGTCGGAGGTGCGTGTGAAGTCCGCGAACAGCAGCGGCGCCTCGGCGCGCATGATCTGCGCCAAATCATCGAACACCATCCGCAGCTCCTCCTCGGCGCTGGGGTCGGTGCGCATCTGAATCACGTGGCGCAGGGTGCGAACGTTGGCCGTCCAGATGATGTCCGTGGACAGGCCAATGGGCGCAAGCCGTCTCAGCGCCGACGTGACCTCCTTTTTGACATGGAACGGGACGCCGTCGGAGTCGATGCCCAAGGCCTCGGCCCCCTCGCGCTGGAGCTCCTCAAGCTGCTCCACCACGCTGAGCACCCGCTCGCGTAGGGGCTCCAGGACCGCGGGCACGCGGAAGCCGATGTCCGTCAGGCGCACGTAGCGCAGGCTCTCCTGGCTGAACGCCGAGCCTGCCCGGTGGCGCACCAGCTCGTGCGTGAACACGCGGCTGACGTTGCGCAGCGCAAAGCTGTAGTTGGCGTGCTCGAGCACGCTGCCGTGGCCGGAGGCGAGGATGTTGGAGAAGTACTGCGGCTGGTCGGTGCGGATGCGTGTGACGTTGGGGTTCAGGCCCGGCTCCCAGCTGCGGTAGCACGCGCGTCCGGCGAACTCCACCAGCTGCTGGCCCCCGTTGTGCTCTTCACCGGCGCGCAGCTGGAGCCAGGACTCCCCGCCAACGTCGGCAAGGTAGGCCCGCATGCCGTCGTGGTCGATCGCTGGACGGGCGATCAGAAAGACACGCGGCGTGGTCTCGTGCGGCATCGGGCCGACGATAGTAGGCCGCCGCCCGGACAGGGCGGTCGCCGCGCGGCACCCGCCCGCCCGCCCGGCCGCATGCCCGGCTGATCACGAGCGCAGGCTCGCCCAACCGCCGGCTGCCAATAAGCTTGCGCGCGTGACCCACCACCATTCAATGCTCCTGCAGAAACTCTCGGACACCACCGCTTCGGCGGCGCCGGACGCCGGCGTGACGGCCGCTGACCCTGGCACCGACCCGGAGCTGCTCGCGGCGGCATGGGATCTGCAACCGCTGCTGGAAGGCGACGGCGAGGAGGGTGTGGCCAAGCGCTTGGACGCCGCGACGGCAGCGGCCAAGCAGTTCGCCGAGCGCTATCGAGGCAAGGTGGCCACGCTCGATGCCGCCGCCCTGAGGCAGGCCATGCAGACCCTGGCCGAGATCATGGAGCTGGCGGCCCGCGCCGGCGCATATGCCGCCCTGCGCTTCTCGCTGGACACCGCCGACCCCGCCCGCGGCGCTCTGCTTGCCAGCGTGCAGGAGCGCGAGACCGAGCTGCAGACCACGCTGCTTTTCTTTGAGTTGGAGTGGGCTGCGGTGGACGACGAGCAGGCCGACGCGCTGCTGGCAGGCCCGGAGATGGAGTTCTGCCGCCACCACCTGCGTTCGGTTCGCCGCTACCGCGCCCACCTGCTCTCAGAGCCCGAGGAGAAGATCCTCTCCGAGAAGCAGCTGACGAGCTCCTCGGCGTGGGACCGCCTCTTTGAGGAGGTCACCTCGGCGATCACCGTCGAGCTGCCCGATGGCGCAGTCGCTTTGGACGTCGCGCTGGCGCGCCTTGCCGTGGCCGACCGCGACGCCCGGCGTGGCGCGGCCGAGGCCATCACCAAGGCACTGGAGTCAGGGCTGCGCACGCGCGCGTTCATCTTCAACACCCTCATGGTCGACAAGTCCGTCGATGACCGCCTGCGCAGCTACCCGAACTGGCTGGCAGCGCGCAACCTCGCCAACGAGGCCAGCGACGAGTCCGTGGCGGCGCTCGTGGAGGCCGTGCGAGGGCGCTACGGCCTGGCCCAACGCTGGTATGCGCTCAAAGCTCGGCTGCTGGGCATCGAGCGGCTCGCCGACTACGACCGCATGGCGCCCGTGACCGAGGACGAGGCTCAGTACACCTACAGCGAGGCGTGCCAGCTGGTGCGCGACTGCTACTCGCAGTTCTCTCCCGAGCTTGGCGCGATCGTGGGCAGGCTCATCGACGGCAACTGGATCGACGCGCCCGTGCGCCCTTCAAAGCGCGGCGGGGCCTTCTGCGCGGGAGTGATCCCCGCGGTCGATCCCTACGTGCTGCTCAACTACACGTCGCGCCGGCGCGACGTGCTCACGCTCGCGCACGAGCTCGGGCACGCAGTGCACTTCGCCCTGGGCGGTAAGCAGGGGATCTTTCATCAGCACACCCCCCTGACGCTCGCCGAGACCGCCTCGGTGTTCGGGGAGACGATCGTGTTCGGGCGCCTGCTCGCCGAGGACTCCACGCCGGCCTCGCGCCTTGCCCTGCTGGCCGAGAACCTCGAGGACATGATCGCCACCGTCTTTCGCCAGGTCGCCATGAACCGCTTTGAGGATCTCGTGCACAACGCACGACGCCAGGAGGGCGAGCTTTCGATCGAGCGGTTCGGTGACCTGTGGGTCTCCAGTCAGTCCGAGATGCTCGGCGACTCGGTGCAGATCACCGACGGCTACCGCTCATGGTGGTCGTATATCCCGCACTTCATCGCCACCCCTGGTTATGTGTACGCGTACGCCTACGGGCAGCTTCTGGCGCTGGCCGTCTACGAGCGCTACCGCCAGGGCGGCGAGGCGTTTGTGCCCCGCTACCTGGAGCTGTTGAGCGCCGGTGGCTCGCGGCCACCGCAGGAGCTTGGCGCGATTGTCGGCGTCGACCTCGCCGACCCTGGGTTCTGGGACTCCGGCCTTGACCTGATCGAGGCGCACCTGGGCGAGGCCGAAGCCGCCGCCGACGCCAGCGGGCTGCTGTAGCGCGCAGTTGCTGACGCCGCCGGCGCGGTTTCCTGACGCGGCCTTCGGGGCCGTGACCTATCCGATCGTGATCGCCTCGCGCACGTGCAGTGGTCCGGAGGAGAGGGTGAGCTCGTAGACGCCACGCTCGATGGCCCTGTGCGGGCCCAGCAGCAGCCTCGTCTGACCGTGGGCGATGGCTGCCGTGCCGCGCGCGTATACGCGCCCGTGGCGCGAGATCACCGCTGCCGCCGATGCGCCGCGGCTCTGAGTTGTGTGGATCGTGTTGAACGATCTCACACAGTGGGGCTCGTGTGGTGCTCAGAACAGCCCCAGCCCGCTGCCGGCCCGGTGGACCAGGTCAAAGAGCGGGCCGGGGATGATGCCGAAGAACAGCGTCGCTGCGCCTGCGAGCAGGGCCACAAAGACGACCTCGGGGTTGCGGCTGCCGCGAGTGTCGCCGGGCTCCGCCGCGGGGTCGCTCGTCGGCTCGGGGGCTGCGGCGGGCTCGTCGATCTCCGGCGAACCTCCCGCGATCGCCGGCAGGGCGCCTCCGCCCGCGCCAGGGCCACCCCCGCGCGGGGCCAGCGCCGACAGCGGCCATTTCCCGGCTGCCCCCGCGGGCAGCTCGCGCATCCACATGGCCGCGATCACGGGCAGGTAGTAGCCCAGCGAGATCATCGAGCCCACCACGATCACCACGCCCAGCCAGGTGTAGCCGTTGGAGGCCGCTGCATCGATCAGGTAGAACTTGCCCACGAAGCCCACGGTGGCCGGGATTCCGGCCAGCGCAAGCATCGACAGGGTCATCGGC
>CAJCIJ010000231.1 GCA_903970315.1 Actinomycetota bacterium | reverse complement strand
ATCTGCTCGAGGTCCAGCAGCTTCTCGACCTTCAGGTGCTCTGACTGCTCGGGCACCGCCGGGTAGCCCCAGGAGTAGCGCCGGCCCTGCGTGGAGGGGATTCCGAGCATGCCGCGCACGGTCCAGTGCAGCCACTCGGCGAGTCCCTCGGCCGTCTGGACCCCCAGGCCGTGCACGAACAGCTGCTCGGCAAACTCGCCGTCGCGCTCCAGCGCGGCTACGCGCTCGGTGACGGCGGGCCCGGCGGTGACGGTTTGCAGCGCGACGACATCCAGCTCGGCCGGTGGCTTGCCGTTGGCGTGGGGCCGAAAGAAGTCGGCCAGGCATATGCGGTCTCCGCCGGGTTGGCGTGGGCAGATGAACCGTGTCAGCTCGGTGGTGCGGTCGGTGGGGTCGAGCACCACGATGGCGTTGCCGTGCGAGTAGCAAGGGTAAAAGCCCAACAGCGCCCGGGGGCTCAGATAGTCCTGCTCGCGCCACATGCGCTCCAGGCGGGGGATGAATTCGTCGGCGAGCAGGGCGCGCCAGGCGTCGCCCTTGACACCGCGGCCGCCCCAGTGCAGCTTGAAGAGCACGTGCGTGTCCAGGTGGGGGTAGACCTCGTCGAGATCGACGGGGATCTCCTGGGCGCCCCAGAAGGGGGGCACGGGTATGGGGTTGTCGGTGCGTGTGGCCGACCGCACGGTGTCGTCGGTCAGATCCAGCTCGGGGCGCTCGGTGCCCTTGGCACGAAACTCGGTGGCGCTGCGGCGCAGCTTTGTGACCAGGGCGGCGCGTGCAGGGTCGTCGATCAGCTGATCCATGACGGCAAGCCCCTCGAAGGCGTCCTTGCAGTAGAAGACGCCGGGCTCGTAGGGGTCGCTGGAGTCGTTGCCGCCGGGGTATAGCGCCCGGTAGGAGAAGTCGCGGTTGATGGCGGCGCCGCCGATGAGCACGGGGAAGGAAAGCCCCTGGTTGTGCAGCTCCTGGATGCAGGCCGGCATCTGCTTTGAGGTGGATACGAGCAGCGCGGAGAGCCCGATGGCTGTCGCCTGGTGCTCCTTGGCGGCGTCGAGGATGGTCTGGATGGGCACCTGCTTGCCAAGGTCAACGACGGTGTAGCCGTTGTTGGTGAGGATGGTGCCGACCAGCGACTTGCCGATGTCGTGCACGTCGCCGAACACTGTGGCCAGGACGACAGTGCCCTTGGTGTAGCCCTCGAGCTTGTCCAGGTAGTTCTCAAGCTGCGCGACGGCGCGCTTCATGACCTCGGCGGACTGCAACACGAAGGGCAGGATGAGTTCGCCGGCGCCGAACTTGTCGCCGACCTCCTTCATGGCGGGCAGCAGGACCTCGTTGAGCGTGGGCACTGCGCCGATCTTTGCGACGCAGAGGTCGATCCACTGCTCGACGCCGTCCTTGCGACGGCGCAGGATGTGGAAGTGCAGCGCCTCCTCGGGCTCCATGCCGGCGGTGGGGTCGGCGCCGCCGCTGTCGGCGCCGCCGGACTCGGTTGCGCCCTGGCTCTCGAAATGCGCGATGAACCGCTCCAGGGCGTCCTCGCGGCGATCGAACACGAGGTCGTCGGCGAGCTGGCGCTCGGCCTCGGAGATCTCGCCGTAGGGAGTGATGTGGTTGGGGTTGACCATCGCCAAGTCAAGCCCGGCCTGCACACAGTGGTGCAGGAAGACCGAGTTCAGCACGGCGCGGGCGCCGGGGGAGACGCCGAAGGAGACGTTGGAGACACCCAGCGAGGTCTTCACGGAGGGGATCTGCGCCTTGATGGCGGCGATGCCCTCGATGGTCTCCTTTGCCGACGGGCGCCACTCGGCCTCGCCGGTGGTGAGCGTGAACGTGAGGCAGTCAAAGATCAGCAGCTCGGGGTCAAGCCCGTGCTCGTCGCAGCACAGGTCGCGGATGCGCTTGGCGATCTGCACCTTGCGCTCGGCGGTCTTGGCCATGCCGTCCTCGTCGATGGTGAGCGCGATCAGAGCGGCGCCGTGCGCCAGCACGGCGGGCAGGACGCGGTCGAGCTTGGCGCGGCCGGCCTCCAGGTTGACCGAGTTGACGATGGGCCGGCCGGGGATCTGTTCCAGCGCTCTCTCGATCACCTCGGGCTCGGTGGAGTCGATCTGGATGGGAGCGGGCTGGCTGAGCGAGATCTTCTTGGCGAGGATGCGCATCTGCTCGTCCTCGTCGGTGCGCTCGGTGAGGGCGACGCAGAGGTCCAGTACGTGGGCGCCGCCGGAGACCTGGTCCTCGGCGATCTGGATGAGCCCGTCGTAGTCGTCGGCCAGAAGCAGCTCCTTGGCCTTGCGCGAGCCCTGCGAGTTGACGCGCTCGCCGACCATCGTGGGGCGCGGCTCCTGCACGAGCGCGGTGGCGGCGATCATCGACGACAGATGCGCGGGGCGGGGCGCAGGCCGCGGCCCCACTGGGTGTCCGTCGACGAGCGCGACAAGCGCTGCGATGTGCTCGGGGGTGGTGCCGCAGCATCCCCCGACCACCCCGACTCCGTAGCGCTCGGTGAACTCGGCAAGGGCATGCGCAAAGGGCTGGGGCTGCTCGGGGAAGATGGTCTCGCCGTTGGGGCCCTGGATGGGAAGGCCGGCGTTTGGAATGCACGCCACGGGGACGGGGCAGTTTTCGCCGAGAAAGCGGATGGCATCGCGCATGTCGGCGGGGCCGGTGGAGCAGTTCAGGCCGATCACGTCGACGTGCAGGGCTTCCAGCGTGGTGAGCACGGAGGAGATGTCGGTTCCCAGGAGCATGGTGCCGCCCTGGGGCAACAGCGAGACCGAGACGTGGATGGGCAGCCGGCGGCCGGCGAGGTCGAACGCCTGGCGGGCCCCGAAAATGGCTGCCTTGACCTCCAGGATGTCCTGGGCGGTCTCGATGATCAGTAGGTCGGCGCCGCCGTCGATCAACCCGTGTGCCTGCTCGGCGAACACGCCAACGAGCTCGCCAAAGGTGATCTGCCCGAGCGCTGGGTCCTCGGAGGCGGGCAGGTAGCCGGTGGGCCCGATGGAGCCGGCCACGTAGCGGTCCTCCCCGGCGGCCCGGCGCGCGATCTGGGCAGCGGTGACGTTGATCTCGCGCGTATGCTCGGCAAGGCCCCACTCGCCGAGCTTCAGGCGCGAGGCCTGGAAGGTGTCGGTCTCGACGACGTGGGCACCGGCGGCGAGCATGGAGGTGTGCACGCCCTCGATGACGTCGGGCCGGTGCAGCACGAGGGCCTCGTGGCACTTGCCCTCCAGCCCCCCGTAGTCGGCGGCGGTGAGCTCGAACTGCTCAAGCGTGGCGCCCATGCCGCCGTCGTAGATGACGACGGACTGGGAGGTGGCCTTGAGGTAGTCGCGCATGGGAGGCGATGCTAGCAGCGAAACGCCAACCTTAACACGCTTGTGAGAAGGTTGACGTGGGGCTGGCGGTGGGGGTGGGCGGGCTGCGACGCGAGGGCGTGCCGCGAGGCGCAACGGGCGATACGGAGGGGATTTGGGCCCCTAACGGAACGTAAACCCTAATAACAGCGACTGCGAGTGTCGCACCGTGTTTACTGCACTGCTGCCATGGCTGCCATCGACGTCACAAGCCACCCCAGAGGGGTCCAAACCGAGCGCTTTGCACCGCCGGAAACGCTGCTGGACGTGTTCGGCGCGACGGTGGCTGGCAGCGGCGCGCTGACGGCCCTTGATGCCCACGATGGCGTGCTGAGCTACGACGAGCTGTCGGCGGCCGCCGACCGTGTGGCGCGGGCGTTGCGCAAGCACGGGGTGGGACCGGGCGAGCGCGTGGGGGTGCACCTGGAGAGTGGATCGTGGCGGCTTTACGCGGGCATTCTGGGCGTGCTGCGCGCGGGTGCGGCGTACGTGCCGGTTGATGCCGACGACCCGCCGGCGCGCGCGGGGGAGATCTGGGCGCAGGCGGACGTGTGTGGCGTGTTGGAAGGCGACCTTCGCCTGCGGCGGCTGCGCCCCGGCCGGGGTCAGGACAGGGCGCTGAGTGCCGACGACGACGCTTGGATCATCTTCACGTCGGGCACCACGGGTGCGCCCAAGGGCGTGGCGATCAGCCATAGGTCGGCGGCGGCGTTCGTGGCAGCGGAGCAGAGGCTTTGGACGGTGCGCCCGGACGACCGCGTGCTTGGCGGGCTGTCGGTCTCCTTCGATGCCTCCTGTGAGGAGATGTGGCTTGCGTGGGGCACGGGCGCAGCGCTGGTGGCGGCGCCACGTGAGGTTGTCCGCTCCGGCGCGGATCTTGGCCCGTGGCTTGCGCGGCGCGGCGTGACGGTCATCTCAACGGTCCCGACTCTGGCGGCGATGTTGGACGGGGATGCGCTGAGTGGCGTGCGCCTGATGGTCGTGGGCGGCGAGGCGTGCCCGGAGGAGCTTGGGTGGCGGCTGGCTTGCGGGCGTGAGCTTTGGAACACCTACGGCCCGACGGAGGCGACGGTGGTGACCACGGCGGCCCCGATCCGCGAGGGCGAGCCGGTGCTGATCGGCTGGGCGCTGGCGGGCTGGGATGTGGCTGTGGTCGATGACGACGGCTGCCCGGTCGATGTGGGCGAGCCCGGAGAGCTTGTGATTGGGGGCGTTGGCCTGGGCCGTTACCTGGACGCCGATCTGGACGCTGAGCGCTTTGCGCCGTTGCCGGCACTGGGCTGGGCGCGCGCATACCGGTCCGGAGACGTGGTGCGCGAGACCGTGGATGGCCTTCAGTTCGTGGGCCGTAGCGACGATCAGGTCAAGGTTGCGGGGCGCAGGCTTGAGCTGGGCGAGGTCGAGGCCAGGCTCCGTGCGGTGCCGGGAGTGCGCGCGGCAGCGGCGGCGTTGCAGAAGACGGGCGCGGGCAATGGGGTACTGGTGGGTTACGTGGTGGGCGATGTTGCGCCGGCGGACGTGCGCGCGGCTGTTGCCGAGGAGCTACCCGATGGCCTGGCGCCGGTGGTGGTGGTGGTCGATGAGCTGCCGCTGGCGCGCTCGGGCAAGCTCGACCGCAGGGCCCTGCCGTGGCCTCCGCCGGATCGCGCGGGCACGGCGGACCCCGACCTTGAGGGTACGGCGGCCTGGCTTGCACAGCGCTTCATCGAGCAGTTGGGTCCGGTGGCCGTGAGCGCCGACACGGACTTTTTTGCCTCCGGTGGTAGCTCGCTGGCGGCCGCCAAGCTGGTGTCGGTGCTGCGCGGCCGCTTCCCGTCGGTGGCTGTGGCGGACGTCTACGAGCACCGAACGCTGGCTGCATTGGCCGAGCATCTGGACGCTCTGGGCGAGGCACTGGCACCGGCACCGGCGCCGCAGTCGTCGGCGCGCTCGCGGTGGGGCGCACTACAGCTGGCCGGAGTGGTTGGCCTGCTGACATTCACTGCGGCCCAATGGCTGGTGGGGATCTTTGCGTACGACCAGTGGGAAGGGGGAGGACCAAGTGTGGGCGTGCCTGCACTGGTGCTCGGCTGGCTGCTGGTGGCTAGTCCACCGGGTCGCACCCTGATGGTGGTGGCGGCGCGCCGTACGCTTCTGCGCGGCTTGCAGCCCGGCCGCTACAGCCGCCATAGCTGGCTTGCGTGCCGACTTTGGTTTGTGGAGCGCCTGGCCGAGGTGTGTCGCGTCGACGGCCTTGCGGGGACGCCGTGGGCGGGGCGCTACGCGCGTCTGTGCGGTGACCGCGTGGGCCGCGGGGCGCGGCTGGGCACGCTGCCCCCGGTGACTGGCCTGCTCACAGTCGGCGACGGCGCCACTCTTGAGGGCCAGGTGGACGTGCAGGGGTGGTGGATCGACGGCGCCGAGCTGGTGCTGGGCGAGGTCCGCGTGGGCGCGGGTGCCAGGGTTGGCACGCGTTGCCTGCTGATGCCCGGCGCCGACGTGGGTGAGGGCGCGGAGATCGAGCCGGGCACGGTGGTCGACGGAGCAATCCCGGCAGGCCAGCGCTGGTCGGGCTCGCCGGCGCGCTATGTGGGGCGCGCGGGCGAGGGGTGGCCGGATGCGACGCCGGCCCGGTCGCCGCGCAGGCGCTTGTGGCGGGCGATGTACGGCGTGGGTATGGCTATCCAGACGGGGCTTGCGCTCCTGGCGACGATCCCGGGCTTTGCGGTACTCGTGGCGCTGGGCGTAAATCTGGGCTCGGTGGGCTCGATCGCCTCGGCGATGCTCTTTGAGGCGCCGCTGGTGGCAGCGACGTTCCTGCTCACGTACGCGTTGCTGGTTGCAGGGCTGCTGCGCTGCACCTGGCCGCTGCTGCGACCGGGCACCTACGCCGACGACGGGGCAGTGGCGTGGGCGTACTGGTTCTCGGAAGCGCTGATGGAGTCCACGCGCGTGCTGCTGTTCCCGATGTTCGCCAGCCTGTACATCGGTCCCTGGCTGCGTCTGGCGGGCATCGAGGTAGGGCGGCGCACGGAGGTCTCAACGGCGGTTGGCCTGAGCCCGCTTGTGTCCGTGGGCCACACGAGCTTTCTGACCGACGATGTGGTCCTGGCGACCGCCAGAGCGCGCGGCGGCTGGCTGTGTGTCGAGCCCATCGCGATTGGTGACCGCACGTTCATCGGACCCGGAGCGGTGCTCCGCAGCGGCACCCGGCTGGGCGACGACTGCCTGGTAGGGGTGCTCTCGACGCCGCCAAAGTGCGCGCCCGATGGCACCTCCTGGCTGGGGCTGCCGGCGCTGGAGCTGCCGCGCGTGCCGGATCGGCCGGACCCCGCGCGCACCACCTCGCCGCCGCGTCGCCTGGTGGCCGTGCGCGCGTCGATCGAGCTGGTGCGGATGTTGCTGCCGGCGAGCGTCTCGGTGCTGCTGGGCACTGGGGTGTTCCTGGCGCTTGAGCATCTTGGCAACGCCGATGGCCTGCTCGCCATGCTCCTGTGCGCACCGCTCCTGCTCGCCCTTGCGGGCATTGCGGCGGCGACCCTGACCGTGGTTGCCAAGTGGCTGCTCATGGGCCGTTACACGGCTCTCCAGAGGCCGCTGTGGTCGCCGTTCATCTGGCGCGACGAGCTGATCAACACATGCCAGGAGCAGCTGGCGCGGGCATGGCTGCTGGAGCTGGGGCTGGGTACGCCGCTGATGGGTGCCTACCTGCGGGCCATGGGCGCCAAGGTCGGGCGCGACGTCTGGTTTGAGACCCTGGCGGTGACCGAGTTTGACCTTGTCCACCTGGGCGACGGTGCCGCTGTCAACCGCGGCGCGTGCCTGATGACCCACCTGATCCACGACCGCCTGATGCGCACGGGACCGGCATCAATCGAGGCCGACGCCACGCTTGGCCCCGAGAGCGCTGTGCTGCCCGACACCAGGGTGGGTCGCGCATGCAGCGTGGGTGGGCGCTCGATTGTGCTCCGCGGCGAGGAGTTGCCGGCTGGGACGCGTTGGCACGGAGCGCCCGTGGTGCCGCACGCCGGCAGCCCGTGCTGACCGGCATGACCGGCATGACCGGCATGGCCGGCGTGGCCGGCGTGGCCGGCGATGGGACGCCGCGGGTGCGCCTCATCGACGCCCGCATGGCGGGCCTGGCCGATCTGGCCGATCTTCGCGCCTACGCGCGTGCGGTGAGCGAGGAGATGGGCGGCGGCCGTGTCTCGCGCTCGTACTGCTTCCCGTTGGCGGTGGTGGCATGCCACGAGGACGCCGTGGGCGTGGACATCGAGCGGATCGAGCCCTGCGACGAGGGGTTCCTGGAGTCGATCATGACGCCGGCAGAGCGGTCGGGCAGGGTGGCGTGGCAGGCCCGCGACCACGACCCGGGACGTGCCGGCGCCGTGGACACCGACTCCGACCAAGACCGCGCTGCGATCTCACTGTGGTCAAGCAAGGAGGCGCTGGCCAAGGCGCTGGGAGATGCGCTGGACTATGACCCCAGGCGGCTTGACTCGCCCGCGGCCTGGCGGGACGGTCGGAGCGGACCGTGGCGTGCAGCGAGGCTGGAGGTCGACCCGATGCACATCGTGTGGGTCTGCTGGCGGGCCCAGCCCTGACGCCGGCCGGCGGTGAGGACGAGGGTGTGTCTCGCCACCGCGGTCCCCGAGCGCGTAAGGCCTGGGCGGCGGTAGGTGTGCAAAAAGCGATGGCCGCGCGCGCGCGTTCCGACGGTGGGTCGTCGTTCGGGACAACCCACCGTCGGCGCGCTCAAACGTCGTCGCTCAACCGTCGTAGTACATGGGGAACTCCCATGGGTGCGGCCGCAGGCTGACTGCGTCGGCCTCCTCGCGCTTGTAGCGGATCCATTCGGCCACCAGGTCGTCCGTGAACACGCCGCCCTTGGTCAGGAACTCGTGATCGGCTTCCAGCGCGTCCATGGCCGCTGGGAGCGACTCGGGGACGTGGGGGATGCTTGCGAGCTCCTCGGGGGACATCTCAAACAGATCGGTGTCCACCGGCTCGCCGGGCTTCAGTCCGCGCTGGATCCCGTCCAGGCCGGCCATCAGCAGGGCGCTGAATGCGAGGTAGGGGTTGGCCATGGGGTCCGGCGGGCGAAACTCGATGCGCTTGGCCTTCGGTGAGGACAGGTACATCGGGATACGCACGGCAGCTGAGCGGTTGCGCTTTGAGTGCACCAGGTTCACTGGAGCCTCATACCCAGGCACCAGACGCCTGTAGGAGTTGGTGGTGGGCGCGCAGAAGGCCATCAGCGCACGGCCGTGCTCGATGATGCCCGCGAGGTAGCTTTCGGCTGTCTCCGACAGGCCCGCGTAGCCGGCCTCGTCGTACATGAGCGTCTGCCCGTCCTTCCAGATGGACTGGTGCACGTGCATCCCGGAGCCGTTCTCTTCGAAGATCGGCTTGGGCATGAATGTGGCCGACTTTCCGGCAACAGCAGCGCAGTTCTTGACCACGTACTTGTGCGTCATCAGGATGTCGCACATGCGCAGCATGGGCGAGAAGCGCAGGTCGATCTCGGCCTGGCCGGGCCCGCCGACCTCGTGGTGGTGGAACTCCGTCGAGATCCCCAAGCCCTCAAGCACGAGCACCATGAACGCCCGCAGATCGCCCTGGGTGTCCGACGGAGGCGCCGGGAAGTAGCCCTCCTGAGAGCGGATCTTGTGGCCCAGGTTGCCGGATCCGCCGAACTTTTCGCCCATGTTCCAGTAGGCCTCGTCGGACTCGACCTCATAGAAGCCGCTGTGGCTGTTCTGGTCAAAGGACACGTGATCAAACACGTAGAACTCGGCCTCGGGGCCGAAGAAGGCGGCGTCGCCAATGCCCGTCTCCTTCAGGTGGCCAAGCGCCTTCTTGGCGATGTAGCGCGGGTCGCGGGAGTAGGCCTCGCGCGTGATCGGGTCGAGGATGTCGCAGATCAGCGACAGGGTCTTCTCTTCGTAGAAGGGGTCAATGAATGCGGTGGTGGGATCCGGCATGAGCAGCATGTCGGACTCGGCGATCTTCTGGAAGCCGCGGATCGAGGAGCCGTCGAAGCCAAGCCCGTCGCTGAAGGAGTCCTCGTCGACCGTGGTGCCGGCGAGGCTGATGTGCTGCCAGGTGCCGGGCATGTCGACGAACTTCAGGTCCACCATCTTGACGTCCTCGGACTCGATCATCTTGAGCACGTCGGCGGGGCTCGCGTCGGATCCTCCTGTGAAGCCCTCGATTGTGAGGGGCTTGCCGCTGGTGACCAGGTCGCGGATTGCACTCTGTCGTTCTGTTGGCATGTTGTGGCGCTGCCCTCCTGGATCGCGCTGCCGGCAGGCAACGAGACCCTGTCGCTTGGTCGCAGGTTGGATCGGCGACTCTATACATCGCCGAAGGTGCGGACATTTTCCCGTTGTCGAGAACCCCCTGCGGTGGTTTCGACCCCCGTCCAAAGACATCTCCGGCGGCACGCCAACCTGGCCGGGTCGCCCGGCGGGCGACCCTCAGGCGCCGCCAGAGAGCCTGGGCGCGGCGACGGTCAGGCGCCGGGAGAGACGGGGTATGCGCCGGCTTCCACGCCGCCCGTTTCCGGGTTTACGTGGGTTGCCGGTGGAGCGGGAGCGACCGTAACGGTGAAGTGGCCCGCCACTGCGCCGCCTGCCGAGCTGCTGGCCGTGGCCTTGCCGTTGAGCCCCGCCGAGACGGTGTAGGCGACTTCGTGGGTCCCCGCGCTTACCGGCTCAAGCTGCCATGTGAAAGTCCGCGTCTGGCCTGCGGGGAGCGGGCCGGCGGCCCACACGCTGGACGTTGCAGTCTCGTCGCTGCCGGGGCTGTCGAAGGGCACGGTTTCCACGGGCGTGTTGGGGGACGCGCCGGGCCCCTGGTCGACGATCCACACAGGCCGTGTTGCATCGGCCAGGCCGGGGTATTGACTGCGCTCCGAGAACGACCGTACGCTCACCGAGAGGTTCGGCACGGTGGTCTGTCCGGTATTGCGGACCTCCAGTTCCAGCGCCGACGGCCGCGCCACGGCTTGGCTTGCCGGGAAGGTCGCCTTGACGACCTGCACGGCAAAGCTGGCGCGCGGTTCGTGGGCGTCCTGCTGCGTGCCGCCGCATCCGGCCACCAGCAGGCCGCATGCACCGAGGAGGACGGCGTGGCCGGCGGCGGACCGCGGGCCGTGCAACGTAGGCAACCTCATCGCCGGCGCCACCATACCAGCGCGCCCAGCGCGCCCTGGCTGTGTTGGCGGCACGCCCCGCGCCCCGCGCCCACCGGCTCCCCGCCGCGCGCCCACCGGCTCGCCGCAGCACTCCCACGCGGTGCCTGGCGCGCGCGTACCCGCTGCCGTGGGCCCATCGCGTACAGTTTGCCGGAGCAGGGGGACCTCACACCGACCCATGCCCACGCCAGAGGAGGGGTAGTAACCGAAGATGGTCCGCACCGTTACCCAGCGAGCGTTCGTGCCCATCCGGGTGGTGCTCGAGGAGACCGGGGACATGATGATCCTCACGGGGAGGACCATTCTCTCCGCGCTGCGCCCACCGTACCCCTACGGCGAGGAGCTCGTGGCGCAGTTTCTGTTCGTCCTGCGGTTGGCGTGGCTGCCACTGATGATCACGACGGTGGCGATCAACTACGGCGCCCCCGGCATCCAGGCGGCCAACATCCTGCGCGAAATCGGCGGCCTGGATCGGCTGGGCGGCTTCTTCGTGCTGGCGTCGGTGCGTGAAATCGGCCCCACGATCACCTCGGTGGTGATTGCGGGCGTGGCGGGCACCGCGATCACCGCCGACCTGGGCGCGCGCAAGGTGCGCGAGGAGCTCGACGCCCTCCAGGTGCTCGGCGTGGACCCCGTCAAGAACCTCGTCGTGCCGCGCTTTCTTGCCCTGATGCTCGTGACGGCGCTCTTTGACATCTACGCCGTCCTGTTTGGCGTCTTCGGAGGAGTGC
>CAJCIJ010000230.1 GCA_903970315.1 Actinomycetota bacterium | reverse complement strand
GCGCGCGCCGGCACGTTCGATCTTGTTGACCACCGCCTCGATCTCGAGATCGGAAGCGGTCTCTTTCATCACAATCATCATCGTCAGTTTCCTTTCAAAGCTCTTGGCCCCACGCTTCGCCGTTGCACGCGCCAGGCCTTCTTGCCTTCTCGTGTACGCGACCGTCGCTACAACGGCGCCCGGCCTCTAGCTCGGCAAGCAAGCCGAAGGGCCCAGTGCGGCCTCTCCACCCGTCTGGGTGGTGCCCCCGTTCGCGCACGGTGGCAGGCCGAAGCGCCTAGCTAAATCGCCAGGCCTGCGGCGAGGAATACCACTTCCGTGAGATGGCCGCGTGCACCGACCGCTGTGCCGTGGCCGCGCGCGTCTGGGCGCGGCCTGTGAGGCTGGGTGAGATCGGTGGGCGCGACAGAAGGGGCATAGTCCTAGTAGGTCTTTGTAGCACAACGAGGCCTTCCCGTCGATGCTGCCGGGCCATGGCGTCCTGCCAGGACGCCATGCGGTCAGGCGGCGACGGTGCTGTTCTTCGGTAGTACATCGGCCAGTGCGGCCAGAAAGCGCTCGTTGTCGTTGGTGGTGCCGTAGGTGACACGCAACGCGCCGGGTTTGCCCAGCGCTCCACCGGCGCGCACGAGCACGCCGCGTTCGGTCAGACCTCCCATGACCTCCCGCTCGCGCTCTGCGGCGTCCTCGGCATCGGTGCCGCCGAGGTCAAACCAGCAGAAGTTCGCCTGCGACTGCGCCGGCGAGAGGCCCAGCGCGCGCAGGCGCTCATCGACGGAGATGCGCTCGGCGATCGTCCAGGCCACACGCTGCTCCACAGCGTCCTGGTGGGCCAGTGCCTCCACGGCGCCGGCCTGCGCAAGAGCGTTGCAGTAGAAGGGCTGGCGCACCTGGTCAAGCGCCTGCACCAGTCGCTCGGACCCGCACAGGCCAAACCCCACCCGCAGCCCGCACAGGCCGTAGACCTTGGAGAACGTGCGCAGCAGCATCACGTTGGGGTGGGCGCCGAGCAGGTCCAGCGAGCATTCCGGGTCGTCCAAGACGTTGAACTCGCAGTAGGCCTCGTCGACGATCACGCACACGTGACCCGGCACCTGCGCCAGGAAGTCGGCGATCTCGGCGAAGCCGAGCGCGGTGCTGGTGGGGTTGTTCGGGTTGCAGACCACAACCAGGCGCGTCGCAGCGGTGATCTCCTTCAGCATCGCCTCCAGGTCATGGCGCTCATCGGCGTCCAGGGGCACCATCACCGCGGTGGCGCCGGAGGCGGCGCTCAGGTGCGGGTAGACCGAGAACGACGGCCAGGCATGCACGATCTCGGCGCCGGGCTCAAGCAGCGCCTCGCCGGCAGCCAGCAGGATGTCGCAGGAGCCGTTGCCAATCGCGATTCGCGACTGGGGCACCCCGTAGCGCTCGGCCAGCCGCTTGCGCAGCAGCGTGCTGGACGGATCGGGGTACCGGTTGAGGTACTCCGCAGCGCCGGCGATCGCCTCTCTGACGGCCGCCAGCGGCGGGTAGGGAGACTCGTTGCTGGCCAGGCGCACCATCGCCTGTTCGGACCCGTAACTGGACGCCGCCGGATAGACGGGGATCCTGCCAACCCGCGCTGAGAACTCCAGAGCCATAGGGCCATTGTGGCAAGACCCGCGCGGCCGGGGCCATCGCGTGCTCAGCTGCGGGGGGTGGCAGTCCCCGGTGAGGAGTGCCTGGCGGCCGCGGCCAGCGTGTACCTGCGCACCAGCTGCCAGCCACCCCCCATTTCATCGGTGAGCGCGAGCCGGAGCGTCACGGCCAACGTGCCATGGGCACGCAATAGCCGCCTGCCGCTGGCGTTGAGCGCGACCGTGAGCTGCAGTTCATGGTCTAGGTCGATCGTCTCGTATGACCTTCCGATCAGCACCGCCTTGGTGGCCTTGCGGCCTTCGGCGGCGGGCGTTGCGTCGGTGTACAGCCCGGCACTCACTGCACACGCGGGCGGGCACTTGCCGTGACCGATGGCCAGCGCGCGAAGGACCGAAAGCTTGGAGCCGTTTCGCGGTAGGCCGATCAGGGTTGCGATCCCGGCGGCGCTGTAGCGAATGGGCGCGGCCGAGATGGTCGCGCGGGTCGTGGTCGTCGTGGTAGTGACAGGCGCCGGAGCCACGGTCACCGACCGGTCGGTCGCGGCGCTGTTGCCGTAGCTGTCATAAGCGGTGAGCGTAACCACATAGTTGCCGGGCGCGGCGTAGGTGTGCGAGACCGTCGGCTGGCCGGTTCCGACCTGGGTTTCCAGGCTGCCGGCGGCGGCGTCGCCGAACGTCCAGACCCAGTAGTCGGCGGGATCGCCTGCTTCACCGGAGGCGGCACCGTCGAAGGTCGTGGGGACGGTGGCGGTCGCGGCGCTGGTAACGGAGAATGTCGCCGGGAGCACCCGCTGTACGCATCGGCCGCCGCCAAACGTGGCGGCATTGCTCCACACGGTGGGCAGCATGTAGTGGCCACCGCCGATGACCTGGTTGTACAAGCTCCCCGCCGTCAGCACCTCCAGCGCCGATCGGGATTCCGTGTCTTCGATCGCAACGGTGGGCAGGGTGCCGCCCAACGGCCCCCCGAAGACCGCCCCGGCGATGCCGTCGATCAGTTCGTAGGAGTCCGGCGGTTCGCACTTGTCGACCTCCTCCTGACCGATCTGGTCATGCCAGCCTGTGCCGAGGGGGTCGGTCACGATCTCATTGTGCTCGTGGCTGATCGTCGCCAGCGTTGCATCGACGTCTTCAGAGCCATTGGGTTCCTCGTAGGTCTCACAGCCCTCCGATGAGGCGTCATAGGGGATCGCGGCGTAGAGCGCCGGCCGGCCGCTATGGGGTTCGAAGAAGCTGTGGTAGCCGCAGTAGCCGCCGGGGGCAAGCGCGCACGCGTTCGCTTCCCCGCTGCCATCTTCGCCGGCGCCATACGTACAGCCCCCGACATGCCGGGGCGTGAGCACGAAGTAGACGTTTTCGAGGTCGAAATCCCAAGGGTTGCGCGCGTGGGGACCGCGCTGAGCGACTTCGATTGCGTGCTGGGCGGCTTCGAGCTCATGCCTGTAGTCGGCATGTGTCACGCAAGAGTGCCGTTCTGAGGAGGCTCGGACTTCGGCGCTCTGGTCCGTGCAACGGCCCAATTCGGTACCGGCCGTGGGCAACGCGTGTTCGGTGTCGCGATAGACGTCTTCGGAGCGTTCGAACACCACTTTGTTTTCTCCCGGGCCGTTCTGGTCGCCGTACTGTGACGAAACCGCGTAGACGTCGGACGGGCTACCGATGGCCCTGACAACGTCTTCGAAGTAGTTCTCGATCGCTTCGATATAGGCGGGGCTGAAGGAGTGGTGTTCGCCTTCGGT
>CAJCIJ010000229.1 GCA_903970315.1 Actinomycetota bacterium | reverse complement strand
CGACCAGTTCACCGGCGGCCTCCTTGGCCTTCCCGGCGAGCTTCTCGAACAGGCCCTCGCGGGTCACCTCAGGCTCCTCAGGCATCTCAAGACCACATCCTCTCGTTTCTCGGACCTACCGGTCATCTTCGCTTTCCGCCGGCCGCCGGTCGGGGTGAGATGAGTCTGACCGATCACTGCGTGGGTCGCTGGCGGAATCGAGGGCGATTGACTGGCTGGCGCGACGACGCTGTCGCGGTCTGGGCCTGCATCCACGGGCCGACCACGCTCCGGGCCAGCCGCCCCAACTTCCCACAGATTGAGTCAGACGCGACGCTTCGCCACGTCGTCCGGCGCCAGGCGCGTATCGCCGCGCATTAGCTGAGTGACCAGAATCCGTCCTGGCCGACGGGATGCTCAGAGGCGACGCGCGAGAGCAGCTGGCGAGCCTCCGCGGGATCTATCTCGCAGACGACGGCGATCTCCTGGGTGGCGAGCGGCTCAGCTGCCCAGTCGAGCACCATCTCGACGCTGTCGGGCACGGCACGCTGTTGGGCGTGAGGGATCAGATTCGCCACGAGGGCCCAGTAGACGGCGTAGGGCTGGAAGCCCGGTGCCGTCAACGTCACTGCGTCGGCACTGCGCGTGATCTCAAGTGACGGGCAGGTGTAGCGGCGACCGCCCTCCCAGTCGGCGAGACGCGCATCCATGGCCAGCCCTTCTGGCGTCGGCTGGCGGGCACCTCGGGCGTCGGCATCAAGCTCAGTCGCGACCGCGGGCTCGCTCATCCACCCGCGCAGCGCCTGGGGTGCGAGGCCGGCGTCGGTCGCCGCGCCGTCGATCGTCTCGTCGGCGTCCAGCAACTCTCCGCTGAAGTGGCGCACGCGCAGCGCGCGCAGCAGACCAGACGCCTGATCGGGCGCGTTCAGGCGAGCCGCGACCACCGCGCGGCACGCGACGGCGGTGCCGGCCATGCGCGGCCGGCGTCGGTCGTCGATCGGCATTCCATGGGCCGCGCCCAGCTTGGCGAACGCGGCCGACTGCTTCTCGACATCGAAGCCGGCCTTTTCGTAGCTCTCGGGGCCGTCGGCCAGCACGACCATCCGGTCATGCCACTCCAGTTGCTCCCCGTAGGTCCAGGACAGTTTGCGACGGAACGGCTCCGCGCTGAAGGCCCACGGACAGCCGGGGTCTGTGTAGTGAGTGATGCGCAGGTCAGCCAAGCCTGGAATCTTGTCACTCTCGGCTCAGCTGAGCGTGTCGACGCATGCGGGCGCGGTGGTGTTCGCCACCAGCTGCCCAGGCGCTGCACGACCAGCTCACCGACGCTGGGGCGACCATCCTGACCGCGCCGCGCCGCGCCGCGCCGCGTCACGCCGCGCGGCGCTGAAGCATCTCCACGACGAGGAACGCCAACTCGAGCGCCTGCTCGGTGTTCAGCCGCGGGTCACAGGCGCTCGCATAGCGAGATTCGAGTTGGCTGAAGGTGATCATCTGGGCACCGCCGACGCACTCGGTGACGTCCTCACCGGTGTGCTCGATGTGGATGCCGCCGGGATGGGTGCCCAGCTGCTCATGCACCTCGAAGAAGCCCTCGAGCTCATCCATGATGCGGTCGAACTGCCGGGTCTTGCGCCCCGACGGCGAGTCCTCGGTGTTGCCGTGCATCGGATCGCACTGCCAGACCACGCGATGCCCCGAGCGCGTCACCGCCTCGATGATCGGCCCCAGCCGCTCCCGGATGGCTGCGTTGCCCATGCGTGAGACGAGCGTCACGCGTCCGTCGCGGTGTTCGGGGTCCAGGCGCTCGACGAGCTCCACTGCCTGATCCGGCGTGGTGCCGGGTCCGATCTTGACACCGACGGGGTTCGCGATCAGTGCGGCGAGCGCCACATGGGCACCGTCGATCTGGCGCGTGCGCTCGCCGATCCACACCTGGTGGGCGGACAGGAGGTAGAGGCGGTCGAAGCCGATGCGCAGCAGCGCGCGCTCGTAGTCGAGCACGAGCATCTCGTGGCTGGCGAACAGCTCGACGGTGCGCAGTGAGCTGTCGTCGACGCCGCAGGCGGCCATGAAGCGCAGGCTGCGGTCGATCTCGGTGGCCACGCGCTGGTAGCGCTCGCCCGCGCCGGAGCGCCGCACGAAGTCCTGGTTCCATTCCTGCAGGTGGTGGAGGTCGGCCAGGCCGGCGCCGGTGACCGCCCGGGACAGGTTCATCGCCGCCGCGGCGTTCGCGTAGGCGCGGATCATCCGCCCCGGGTCATGGCGGCGACCCTCGGCCGTCGGCTCGAGTGAGTTGATCATGTCCCCGCGGTAGGAGGGGAGGCCCGCGCCGTCGGTGTCGGAGCTGCGCGGCTTGGCGTACTGACCGGCGAATCTGCCGAGCTTGACCACGGGCATCTGCGCTCCGTAGGTCAGTACCACGGCCATCTGCAGCAGGGTGCGGATGGTGCCGCGCAGCTTCGCCTCGGTGTTGTCGACGAAGGTCTCGGCGCAGTCACCGCCCTGGAGCAGGAACGCCTGCCCGCGGGCGACGGCGGCCAGCCGCTCCTGGAGCGTGTCGACCTCGGCGGCCACGGCAATCGGCGGCACCGCCTCCAG
>CAJCIJ010000228.1 GCA_903970315.1 Actinomycetota bacterium | reverse complement strand
GCCGCGCCGCCCTTGGCCGAGCCCGGATGCAGCACCACCCCCGCCGAGCCGATCGCCGCGCCCGCGCGCAGCGAAGCAACCAGTGAGGCAAGCGATTTAGTGCGGATCTCGCGGTCCTCGCTTGCGCAGTTGCACAGGTAGGAGCCGTGGATCAGCACCGCTGCGATGGGGCTTGCGTCCAGCGCTTCCTTGAACGCCGCCACGTCCTCGTCGGAGTAGTCAGACGCCTTCCACATTCGCGGCGAGGCGTTGAAGATCTGTATTGCCTCACACCCCCGCTCGGCGCCGCGGTGGACCGCATTCGCCAGTCCTCCTGCCGGCGACACATGAGCTCCGATTAGCATGGCGCACGATCTTATGGCCGATCCTCCCATGCGCGTTCGCTTCGCACCCTCGCCGACGGGCTCGCTGCATATCGGCGGAGCGCGGACAGCGCTGTACAACTGGCTGCTGGCCCGCCACGAAGGCGGGACCTTGCTGTTGCGGATCGAGGACACCGACCTCGAGCGCTCCACCCCCGAGCATGTGGCCCAGATCCTGGACTCGCTTCAGTGGTTGGGGCTTGACTACGACGAGGGCCCTGTCATGCAGACCGACCGCACGCCGCGCCACCAGGAGGTGCTCGCACTGCTGCTTGCAAGCGGGCACGCCTACCGGTCCACCGCCACCGGCGACGACGTAAAGGCCTTCAAGGACGCCCACGGAGCCGATCGTGGCTATCGCGGCGCCGACCAGGGCGAGGGCGCGGTGCGCCTGCGCGTCCCCAACGATGGCGCCACCGTGGTCCACGACGTCATCCGGGGGGACACCCGCTTTGAGAACATCCATCTCGACGACCCCGTGATCGCGCGGGCCGACGGCTCGGTGCTCTACAACTTCGCCGTCGCCATCGACGATCTCGATGCCGCAATCACGCACGTTGTGCGTGGGGAGGACCACCTCTCAAATACGCCCAAGCAGCTGCTCGTGCTCGGAGCCGCACGCGCGCTGGGTATCGACGAGGGGCGGCCCGCGCCCGTCTATGCTCACCTGCCCCTGCTGCACGGCCCCGACGGCAAGAAGCTCTCAAAGCGCCACGGAGCCGCATCTGTCGGGGAGCTGCGCAGCGCCGGCTACCTGCCCGAGGCGATCCGCAACTACCTCGCACTGCTCGGTTGGGGGGCCGGCGACGACCAGACCGTGCTGTCGACCGAGGAGCTGGTGGAGCGCTTCACTCTGGATCGGGTCAGCCGCAACCCAGCGCGCTTTGACCAGATCAAGCTCCGCTGGCTAAACGGCGTCCACATCCGCCAGCTCTCGCCCGCCGCGCTCGATGCCGCGCTGCGCGAGTTTCTCTTGCGCGAGGGGATTGTCTCGGCCTCGGTGCTGGACGCCGATCCCACTCGCCTGCAAGCAGCCGCCACCATCAGCCAGGAGAAGATCCACACGCTCGCCGACTTCTGGCCGCTGTCGGGCTTTCTGTTCGAGGAGCCCACACAGGACCCCAAGGCTGCCGCGCGCTGGCTGGACGACGACGGCCGAGCCAGGCTCGCCGACACACGCAACGCCCTCGCCGGCATCCAGCAGTTCGACACCGCGTCCGTGCAGGCCACCCTGGAGGCAGCCGCGGCGCAATCCGGCGCCAGCGCCAAGGCCATCTACCAGCCGCTGCGTGTTGCCATCTGCGGCACCACCGTCTCTCCCGGCATCTTTGAGAGCGTCGCCCTGCTTGGCTCAGAGACCACGCTGCGCCGGATCGACGCCGCTCTCGCCACGGGCGCCTGAAGCCCTCAGCGCCTCCTGCCCATGCGTCCGCCGCGGTCGCCGGCGTGTGCGCCAGGGCGCCTGCAGGAACTGGCCCAATTGGCCAAGCGGGGCCGCCTTTACGCCCGTCGTGACTCAACCTTCCGTCCAGGTTTGCCGATAGCACGAACGAAAGGATCACCGCAATCCGACTCGCATCTGCAATGCGGCCGTATACCGCGAATCGGGGCAGGCCCCCATACACCGACGTGATGCCCCGGAGCCACTGGAAGGCAAAACAATGAAGGGACCAACGACCGTGCCATCAGTCTCGACGCCAACAGCTCCCGCTAGCCGGGTCAGCCAAACCAGGACCGCAGTTCCCTCAGGCTCAAAGGCGGCCAGCGCCGCCCGCGCCAAGCAGGTCACGGTCCCGACTCGGGCCACTGTCCCGGCTCGCCGGCTGCGCGCCGTCGAGAGCGCCCCAGCCCCCGAGGTGCCCTCCGGCGCCCGTTCCGGCACGGGCCTGCCAACGCCCGCCGACCAGTACGGCACAGGACGCGCCCAGCGCCTGACCAAGGCGTTCACCGCGCTTGAGGCTTTCCCCGCACTCGCCGAGTCCCGCGATCGACTCGAAGGCCTGCTGACCAAGGAGCAGGTGGCCACCGCCGAGCTCGTTTCGGCCGTGGAGTCAGATGTGGCGCTGACGCTCCGAGTCCTGCACGCTGCCAACAACGCCAATCCCGGATCTCAGGGGCGGGCCGACACGGTGGTGTCCGCGATCGAGGTGCTCACCACCGCCGAGCTGGCAACGCTGGTCTCCAGCCTGCGCACCTTTGACTTCTTTGAGCACTCCGGCGTCTGGGACACCGCACCCGAGCGCTTCCGCCTGCACGCCCTTGCCACCCAACACGCCACCGATGCCGTTGCGTCGGAGGTCGGCTACGAGCACCGCGACCGGCTGACAGCCACCAGCCTGCTGCACGACGTCGGCAAGCTCGTGCTCATGCACGCCTACCCCGGTTATCCGTCGCTGGTTCACCAGGGAGCCACCACGCCTGAGCAGCGCATCCACCAGGAGCGCCGCGAGCTGGGCGTCGATCACACTCTGATGGGCGGGGTCTTTGCCCGCCGCTGGGGCCTGCCTTCCTCGATTGCCTCCGGCATCGAGCGCCACCACAGCCCCGAAGCCGAGGGCGACGCCGCGCTGCTGCGCCTGGGCGACATGCTCGCTCATTACCAGCAGGGCACGCCCGTGTCGCCCGTCGAGATGCTCGCCGGTGCCCGCACCGTGGGCCTTGGGCCGGCCAAGCTGCGCTCGATCATGTACGACCTGCCGAGCGCCGCCAGCATGCGCCAGCGCCACGTCGACCCGTGCCCGCTGTCCTCACGCGAGGTCGGGGTGCTGCAGCGACTGGCCGAAGGCAAGGTCTACAAGCAGATCGCCCACGAGCTCAATCTGTCCACGAGCACAGTGCGCACCCACCTGCACAACATCTACGGCAAGCTCGGCGCCGTCGATCGCGCCCAGGCGGTTCTGATCGCCTCAGAGCGCGGCTGGCTGTAGGACTATCCTGGGGCTGCCCCGCAGCCTCATGATCTCGATCACCAGCAAGTCTCCCTACGCAGTACTCGCCCTCGCCGAGCTTGGGCGTATAGGTGGAGAGGCGCCCGTCCCCATCGGCGAGCTGGCGCGCCGGCGCGACGTCCCCGTGCAGTTCTTGGAGCAGCTGTTTGCCGTGCTGCGCCGTGCCGGCATCCTGACCTCCCAGCGCGGCGTCAAGGGCGGCTACCGCTTTGCGCGTCCTCCCGCCACGATCACCGTGCTCGAGGTCGTCGAGCTGCTCGACGGCCATCTCGGCGCCGGCTCCGACGGTGTCTTTCTGCAAGCCGCCAGCGCCGCGCGCGCTGTGTTCCAGCAGACCACCATCGCCGACGTCATCGAGACCGAGGCGCGCGCCGCCGGCACCGCCATGTACCACATCTGAAAGGGCGCCAACCGCCTAGGGGCAGGGGATGGTTGCCGCCGCGCTACCCGTGGAGCCGTCGGTGTAGGTCAGCTGCACTTCCCAGGGAAAGCCTCCCTGCGGGCAACTCTTGGGCACGAATATGCCCAGCCCCTTCCCATGTCCCGGCGGCCGGGCATTTCCCAGCGTCAGCGCCATGCGCACAATCGACGCGTCCTGTTCGCCGGGGAACGCCGGGATCGGCGGGACCAGCAGTTCCAGGTCGGCCGAGTAGGCGCCCGTTTCGACCGCCAGCGGCACCCTGATCACCACGCGCCTGCGCACCGGCTTTGTGCCTTCGCCCAGGATCTCCAGGGCGTATTCGCCGTCGGTTGGCGCCACGAACACCCAGACGCGTGCCTGCTCGGTGCCAACAGCAGTCCCTCCTTCGGGCCATTTCAGCAGCGCCGAGCCTGCACCGACCTGCGACCGCGCCGGGCAGCCCCGTGCACCGTCTCTGCGCAGGTGCACCGCCGAACAACCTGCCGTCGTCGGCCACTGAAGGCGCGATCCCGCAAGGCCCGCCGGCAAGCGCAAGAGCGCCTTGGCCAGTGGTCCGGGAACGCCGTTGGGACCGCCCACGTCGGAGAAGGTCAGCGTGGCCGCGGTGCGGGCCCCGAGACGGTCCACCGAGAACGACGGTGCGATCGTCGCCACCGCTTCCGATGCCGCCGCGCCGGTCGGGGTGGCGGTAGCGCCATCCAACAGCCACGGCCCCCCGACCAGCGCCACGGCGACGAGTGTTAACGCTCCAGCGATGGCTTTCAGAGGGCCGATGGACCCATTATGCGTCGTTGGCCTCTATTGTCGGCCATATGGGGTCAATCCCGATCAACATTTCCGAGCTCGTCGGCCGCACGCCCCTGCTGCAGCTGACGCGCGTCGTGGCCGCGACTGCTGCGGCCGAGCAGAACATCAGCCTGTACGCAAAGCTCGAGGGGTCAAACCCCGGCGGGTCCGTCAAGGATCGAATCGGCGTCGCCATGATCGACGCCGCCGAGGCCGAGGGCCGCATTGCGCCGGGCAAGACCACTATCGTCGAGGCCACCAGCGGCAACACCGGGATAGCGCTCGCCTTTGTGTGCGCCGCCAAGGGTTATGACCTCGAGCTGTTCCTTCCCCAGGGCATGAGCCGCGAGCGCGAGGCGCTGTTGGCCCTCTATGGCGCCCAGGTCCAGATCACCGAGTCGATGGGGGGGATGACCGAGGCGGTTGACGCTGCCCGCGCGATGGCACAGTCGGCCGACGTCTTCCTCCCCGACCAATTCTCCAACCCCGCCAATCCCGAGGCGCACCGGCGCACCACCGGGCCCGAGATCGCCGCCGCGCTGGACGGCGATGTGGATGTGCTCGTGGCCGGAGTGGGCACCGGCGGCACGATCACCGGCACCGGCGAGTACCTGCGCACGATCAACCCCAACCTTTACGTCGTGGCAGTCGAGCCCGCGCTCTCGCCCGTCATCTCCGGTGGGCAGCCCGGGCCACACCGCATCCAGGGGATTGGAGCGGGTTTTGTGCCTCCCATTCTCAACCGCGAACTGCTCGACGAGGTGATCGCCGTCACCGATGACGACGCCATCGCGACCGCGTGGAGCTGTGCACAGCACGAGGGGCTGCTTGCAGGCATCTCGGCCGGCGCCGCCATCTGGGCGGCGCTACAGGTGGGGGCCCGACCGCAGTTCGCCGGCAAGCGCATCGTGGCGATCGTGCCCGACTCCGGTGAGCGCTATATCTCCCAGGCATTCTTCGTGCCCGGGCCACGCACACGGTGAGACGCCGCCCAACCGCGCCGTAGGCGCCGCTAGGCTGTGTTTCATGGCCGCCGCAGTAGGGATCGCCCGCAGGGTGGCCGCCGAGGTGCGCCGCGACGTGGCCGCCGCGCGCGACCGCGACCCGTCGGCACGCGGCGTCAGCGCTGTGGAGATCGTCGCCACCTGGCCCGGCGTACATGCGCTGCTGTCGCACCGGCTGGCACACGCCCTGTATGAGAACGACGTGCCCGTGCTGCCGCGCGGGCTCGCCACACTCACGCGCGCCCTGACGGGGATCGAGATCCACCCCGCCGCGGAGATCGGCGAGGGCCTGTTCATCGACCACGGCGCCGGCGTCGTCATCGGCGAGACCGCCAAGATCGGCGACAACGTCACCCTCTACCAGGGTGTCACCCTCGGCGGCACCGGCTTCGTGACCGGAAAGCGCCATCCCACCGTGCAGGACAACGTCACCATCGGCTCTGGGGCCAAGCTGCTCGGGCCCATCACGGTGGGGCACGGCGCCAAGGTGGGCGCCAACACCGTCGTCATCACCGACGTCCCACCCAACACCACGGTGGTCGGAAACCCCGGACACCCCGTGCGGGTCGAAGGGCGCGCCCCGGAGGGTCCCGACACCGATTGGATTCACCTGCCCGACCCTGTCGCCGAGGCCATCGAGGGGCTCGCCGGCCGGATCGCGGCGCTCGAGCAGCGGGTGTTGGGCGCGCCCAACGGCAACGGCGCCAAGGCCACCGAGCCGGCCAAGCCACTGCGTGCCGACAAGGGCCGCGACCCCGCCGGCGGCTGACGCAAGGCCATCTCCTCAGGCGCCGCCGCGCCTGAAAATGGAGCCTGTTGCGGCTCTATGCTGAGGCTTGCATGCCCAGCGCCCTAGACACTCCTGTCCCCAGCACCACCAACGGCGCCTCGCGCCGCGCCGATGCCCTGCTGGAGGGCCTCAACGAGCCTCAACGGATGGCCGTGCAACACGGCAACGGACCCCTGCTGATCCTTGCCGGGGCCGGTAGCGGCAAGACACGCGTGCTGACCCACCGGCTGGCGTTCTTGATCTTCACCGGTCAGGCCCGGCCGGGCGAGATCCTCGCGATCACGTTCACCAACAAGGCCGCCTCGGAGATGCGCACTCGCGTGCAGGGGCTGCTTGGCCGCGATACGCGCGGCATGTGGCTGTCGACTTTTCACTCCGCCTGCGCCCGCATCCTGCGTGCTCACGCCGACGTTCTGGGCTATACGTCGCAGTTCACCATCTACGACCAAGCCGATGCCCGCCGCGTCGCCAAGCGTTGCATGGAGGAGCTCGGCGTGGATCCCAAGCGGTATTCGCCCGCCGCTGTGCACAACCGTATCTCCCAGGCCAAGAACCTGCTGCTCGGCGCCAGCGCCTACCAGGAGCTCGGCGGCGGCGAGTTCGAGTCCGTCGTGGCCGACGCGTACGGGCTGTACGAGCGAAACCTCCAGCGCTCAAACGCCATGGACTTCGACGACCTGCTCGTGCTCACCGTCGGCCTGCTGCAGCGCTTTCCCGACATTCGCGCAAACTACGCGTCGGGCTTTCGCCACGTGCTCGTGGACGAGTACCAGGACACAAACCACGCCCAGTACCAGCTGCTGGCGTTGCTCTGCGGCGACGGCGGCGATCACGGCGGGCATCGCAACCTCGCGGTCGTCGGCGACGACGCGCAGTCGATCTACGGCTTCCGTGGCGCCGACATCAACAACATCCTTGACTTCCAGAAGGACTTCCCGGACGCCACGGTGGTCAAGCTCGAGCAGAACTACCGCTCCACGCAGACCATCCTGAAGGCCGCCAACGCCATCATCGCCAACAACCGCGGCAGCATGCCCAAAGAGTTGTGGAGCGAGCTTGGCGACGGCAGCCCCGTGCACGTGCGCGAATGCGACGACGAGCACGCCGAGGCGCGCCTGGTCGTGGGTGAGATCGAACGGATGCTCGGCGACGGGCAAAAGCGCGCCGACTTTGCCGTCTTCTACCGCACCAACGCGATGTCGCGCGTGCTCGAGGACGCGCTCGTGCGGGCCGATCTGCCCTATCAGGTGATCGGCGGGGCCAAGTTCTACGAACGCGCCGAGATCAAGGACGCGGTGGCCTACCTGTCGCTGCTGGTCAACCCTCACGACGTCGTCAGCTTCATGCGCATCGTCAACTCGCCCCGGCGCGGCATCGGCCAGACCTCGGTGGCCCGGATCGTCGGACACGCGGCGAGCACCGATGCCTCGGTCTTTGCCACCGCCGCCGACACCGACCACGTGCCCGGGCTGACGCGGGCCGCCGCCAAGTCCCTGGCCACCCTCATGGAGACCCTCGGCGAGCTGCGCGAGCGGGTCCTCGACGGCGCCGAGGTGGCCGCGGTACTCGAGGACGTGCTGGCTCGCACGGGCTACGTGGCGGCGCTGCAGCAGGAAGCCAACGACGGGGCGACCGCCGTTGAAGCCGAGGGCCGCCTGGAGAACCTTGGACAGCTGCTGGAGGTCGCTCGCGAGTTCGACGAAGCGCCGGGTGGCGAGAACACGCTCGACGCCTTCCTCCAGCAGATCGCCCTGACGACCTCGGCCGACGAAGCGCCGGGAGAGCTCGCCGGCGAGGACCCGGGAGAAGGGGCCCAGGGGGGAGAGGGACTCGCTCCGGCCGACCGGACGTTGATCACCCTGATGACCCTCCACAACGCCAAGGGCACCGAGTTCCCCGTCGTGTTCATCGTGGGCTGCGAGGACGGCGTGATCCCTCACTCGCGTGCCATCGACGAGGGCGCCACCGAGGAAGAGCGGCGGCTGTTCTATGTTGGCGTGACGCGCGCCATGCGCGAGCTCTATCTCACCCGAGCCCAGCGTCGTGCCGTATTCGGCACCGGCGTGTGGGGCCGCCGCAGTCGCTTT
>CAJCIJ010000227.1 GCA_903970315.1 Actinomycetota bacterium | reverse complement strand
CCGCCAACCGCCATACGCGTGCGCACGCGCGGGTGGCGGCCTATTGGCGCCTCGATAGTCCCGGTGCGGGCCTGCGGGTGACCCTGAACCAGCGCCAGGTATTCCCGCGTTATCTCACGACGCGCAAGCGCCCGTTGCAGCTGTGCGTGGACCTCGTCGTTGCGCGCCACCAGCAGCAGGCCGGAGGTGTCGCGGTCCAGCCGGTGCACGATGCCCGCCCGATCGGGGTCGGGCCCACCGCCGGCACGGCCCGCCAGCAGCTGGGCCAGGGTTCCCTCGCGGTGGCCGCGGGCCGGATGGACCACCAACCCGGCGGGCTTGTCGACGACCATCAGGTACTGGTCCTCGTAGGCAAGCGTCAGCGGACCCGGCCCCCCGGGGGGAGGCTCAGAGCCGGCCATGTCCGGTGGGCTCGTCGGCGCGGGCGTCGGGCGAGCCCACGCGATCGCGGGCCTGGTCCTGGATGAAGACGAGGGCGACCAGCAGGACGACGCCGACTGTGATCGAGGCGTCTGCGAGGTTGAACGGCGGCCAGCCCAGCGGCAGCTTGATGAAGTCGGTGACAGATCCCTGGCGGATGCGGTCGATCACGTTGCCAAGCGCCCCGCCGAGCAGCATGCCCGTCGGTAACCAGATCAGCGGGCGCTCCGAGTGGCGCAGGAAGTAGCCGATCACGGCGCCCAGAGCGCACACCACCACGATGCTGAGCGCCAGCGATCCTCCGGGCTTGACGCCGAACGCGATCCCCTGGTTTCGCGTGTCCACCAGCGCCAGGCCGGGCACCAGCTTGCGTTCTTCACCGGAGCGCAACGACGTTTCCAGCAGGTGCTTGCTGAGCTGGTCGGCGACGGCGACGGCGACGAGCACGACTGTGGCCTTCAGTGGCGCGGACACGGTCACTGGCTGCGCGGGCCTTGGGCGCCTTGGGCCTGAGACGGGGCGCCCGTCAGCCGTGCAGGAGGCCCTGCACGAGGAAGTCGTTGACCAGCTCCAGCACGATGATGGCGATCATGGGGCTGAGGTCCAGGCCGCCAAGGCGCGGGGCCAGCGGCCGAAAGATGCGCAGGAACGGTTCGCAGACGTCGCGCAGGAAGCCGATGATCGCATCGGTGGCGCGCGAGTAAGGAAGCCGGACGCCGAAGTTGATCAGCCACTGGAGCACAATCCAAGCGAAGATCAGCACGACGTAGACCTGAATGACGGCCGACAGGTAGTTGCTGATCGTGACGCGCGCCGTGGCTGCCACCAGGGTCATGAGCCCATCATCCCGCGCGGCGCATGACCGCATCCATGGCGTCGCTGAACGCCTTGCGCACGCCCCCACGCTCCAGGGCGTCGAGGCCGCGGATCGTCAGGCCTCCCGGCGAGCTGACCTCGCGGCGTACCGCGAGCGTGTCATAGCCTCGCAGCCGCAACAGCTCGGCCGTGCCGGCGAGCGTCTGGACGACCAGCGGCGCGCCGGCGCTTGCCGGGATGCCGTAGCGCACGCCGGCATCGATCTGGGCCTCGGCGACCAGGGCGACGTAGGCCGGCCCGCACGACATCAGGCACATGGCGGCGTCCACTAGGGCGTCGTCGAGCGTCACCAGCGTGCCCAGCGAGCCGAACAGCTCGCGCACGCTGTCGTCGAGCGCTGCGTCCTGCTGGTCGTCGGCGGCCGCCACGACGGCCCCCTGGCGCACTTCCACGGGCAGCGAGGGGATGAAGCGGTAGACGGGCCGGTCCGGGTAGGCCTGCTTCAGTGCCGCCAGCGGCGTCGCGGCCAGGATCGAGGCCACGGCACGGGCGTGCGGTGCAACCTGGGCGGCCACTTCGGCAAGCTGCGCGGGCTTGTGCGCGAGCACCACCAGATCGGCCTGCTGGGCGACCTCGGCATTGGAAGCGAGCGCCTGTCCGCCCGTCTCGGCGGCCAGTTCCTCGGCTCGCTCCGCGACGGGATCGGCGCAGAGGACCGGCTGCTGCCATCCGCGTGCAAGCGCCCGCGCCATGTTGCCGGCGCCTATCAGTCCGATCCGCATCGGGTCAGGCTTGGTTGAAGAAGCCCTTCTCGATCAGGCGCGCGCGCTCCTCGGCGGAGATCTCGACGTTGCGCGGCGTGAGCATGAAGACCTTGTCGGCGATGCGCTGCATCCCACCGTCGAGCGCGTACGTCAGGCCGCTTGCGAAATCGATCAGGCGCTTGGCGAGGTCGGTGTCGGTGCCCTGCAGGTTGAGGATGACCGGAACGCCCTCCTTGAACTTGTCGGCGACCTGCTGGGCGTCGTTGAAGGACTTGGGGACGACCAGGTGCACGCGGACGTCGCCGTTGGTGCGACTGGCGACGGGCCGCAGTTGGGTGGTCGCGTGCCCCCGACCTCCCCTGCCGCCACCGTCCTCTTCGGCGAAGATGTCGTCGAATTCATCGCGACGGCGACGCAGGCGACGGACGTTGGGCCGCTCGCGGTAGTGACCCTCGAGGTCGGCCTCGGCGGGAGGTTCGTCCTCGTAGATCTCTTCCGGGTACTCCTCGGCGAGGCCGAAGTAGACCAGGGTGCGATGCCAGGAGTCGCGTAGGGCCATCTAGTGAGGCGTTTTCGCCCAAAAACAGTGATTCCCTGCCTGCTGGCAGGGATATACGGCCCCAATGTTAGTCGTTTGCGGCCAAATCAGAGGCCCGCCGCGTTGCCGGCGCAGGGTTGCCAACCTCAAAGCGACCATACGCCACGCGACCCGGGCACCGACGGCCCGGATGCGCACATGCGGCCGTCGCCGTACACCAACTCGGGACATGGCGCGTCGGGCCTATGTAAACACGGTGCGCGCATGGCGATGAGTGAGTATGGATCCGCCGGTCTGCCTCAGGTGCTGCTGTGTCTGACGGCGACATGTACCGGCGGCTGTTCGCATCGCTCACCGACTGCGCAGTGATGCTGCTGGATACCGACGGCAGGTTCACTGCGTGGAACCATGGCGCCGAACTCATCAAGGGTTACACGGCCGACGAGATCGCCGGCGAGCACTTCTCCATCCTCTACCCACCCGAGGCCGTCGTTGCGGGACACCCGGACAACGAGCTGGCTCTCGCTCGTGCCTCCGGCCGCTACGAGGAGGAGGGCTGGCGCGTCCGCAAGGACGGCACCCGCTTCTGGGGACATGTGGTGATCGTCGCGATGTACTCCTCCGACGGCAGCCTGGAAGGGTACGGCAAGTTCACACGCGATCTGACCGAGCGCATGCAGTCCGAGCAGCAGGCTGCGAACACGTTGGCTCTGCTGCGTGCGACGGCTGAAACGGATTCGCTAACGGGGGCGTCCACCCGCCGCGCGCTGGACGCGGCCCTAGGCGAGTGCATCCGGGCTGCCAGGCCCTTCTGCGTCGCCCTGTTCGACCTCGACCACTTCAAGCAGGTCAACGACGAGTTTGGGCACGCGGCCGGCGACAACCTGCTGCGTCGAGTCAGCGGCGTTTGGCGCGGCGGCCTGCGCGCCGGTGACCTCCTCGCCCGCTACGGCGGCGAGGAGTTCGTGTTGCTGCTTGCGGACTGTCAGCTCAGCCAAGGAGTCACCATCGCCGAGCGCCTCCGTCGATCGACCCCGGCGCCCTGCAAATGTTCGGCGGGCGTCGCCGTGTGGTCGCCGGGCATGACCCCCGACGACCTGATG
>CAJCIJ010000226.1 GCA_903970315.1 Actinomycetota bacterium | reverse complement strand
CCGGCGCGCTCGGCGGTCTCATCTGGGGCGGCCTGGGGACGCTGGTTCCCGGCGGCAGCTGGCGGGCCATCACCGCTGTCGTGGTCATCGCGGTGGCGCTGGTGATCGACGCGACGCCGCTGCGCCGGCGTCTGCCGCTGACCAAGCGTCAGGTGAACGAGGACTGGATGGTCACCTACCGCGGCTGGGTCTACGGGGTCGGGTTCGGCGCCCAGCTGGGGCTCGGCTTCATCACGCTGGTGGCCTGTGCGGCGATCTATGCGACCTTCGCGGTGGAATTTCTGTCCCACAGCCTGGTCGCCGGCGTGCTCATCGGCGCCACCTTCGGTGCGACCAAGGCCGCGTCCCTGCTGCCGGCCGGACGGGCGCGGGACCGGAGTGGACTCGTCACCCTGCACCGTCGGCTCATCAAGCTGGAACCGCTGTCCATCGGGGCGGTCGTCGCCGCTGAGATCGCCGCCGCGGTGATCCTGGTCGGCGCGATCGGGTGAAGGTCGCCGGGCACGGCATCTCGGTCGAGGTGCCGGAGGGCTGGGAGGCCCGCATCACCCGGCGCGCCGGATACGGGGCCATCCTCCACGCCGCCAGTTTCGCCTTGAAGGCCAGCGACGGTGACTTCGGTGCCGCCGCCACCGGGCGCATGCGTCACGGCGATGCCTTCCTCGCTCTGGTCGAGTACGTCGACCCGGAGATGATCCGCCCCGGCGTCGGGCTCTACAGGCCCAACCGTCCACCGGCGCCTGCGCTGGAGGAGTTCGGGCCGATGGCCCTCCAGGTCACCCGGGTCGGGCAGCTGGGCTGGCAGCGCTTCTTCACCCACAGCGGACGCACCTGCGCGGTGTACGGCGTGATCAAGCCCGGCGCTGAGCGGCCCGAGAAGCTCGTGCGGCGCCTGGCTGGCGTGGTGGCCAGCCTGAGCGTCGAGGCGTAGCTACTGCGCACGGGGCACCCGCGGCGGCCGCGGTGCATGTTGCGTCTCTTTCGAGGCCTCTCACGCGTATGTGCTGATCGCACTTTGTGAGCCACTTCAGATGGGCGCTTTGCACAACTCCTCGGAGCCCACCAAAAGAGACAGACATCCAGAACGCTGAGCAGCGAGGGGAGGGCTCGGGCTAGGGAAGAGGGTGAGGTTGGTGGTCGTCGGGACCGGGCTGTCGCGCGCGGATGGGGTAGCTGGGGACCTCGCTGCGCTCGGTAACGGCTCTCGCGCGCGTCGAAGGTCTGCGGCGGTCAGCAGATCGACACGCGGTCTCTTCTGGCGACGGTCCGCAGGTAACCGACGGTGTGGCATCCGTCGTGGTCATGCGACCAGACGTGCCGCGGTTCGGGCTGGGCGAGGAGGTCGGAGTGCTGAGGTGAGGGAGGGCGGGAGACCTGACGTCCTCGCCAGTCGCGACGCGACGCTAACCGCCTGGCCCCGTGGGGTCAAAGGTGGCGATGCCCAGGCCGTGCCAGGCATCGAGCAGCCGGCCGTCGCCTGCGGCAGCGATGAGATCCGCGTCACTGAACTGGTCTGCGCTGGCGCAGTGGATCGCGTCATAACCGCGCAGACCGAACCGGACCGCCAGCGCCGCGGCGTGGCGGACGAGCCCATCGTCGACCTCAACGACATCGATCTCGCCCCAGACGTCATCCAGGCGGGTGGCGCTCGCGGTGCGAGTACGCGCTGTGATGCGACCCATTCGCTGGGCTTGGCTGAGTGCGGCTACGGCTTCCACGTACGAGGCGGGAGGAGACGATCGTGTCTGCCGCATCCCAGAAGTGCCGGCAGCCCGCGCTTGTTGGCTCGGTGATGAGCAATGGCACCAGCGTTGAGGTGTCGAGGTATCCGACCAGAGCTGGTTAGCGTCGCTGGTTGGCGATCAGATCGCTGACTTCGCCCTCTGCCTTGAGCGGTTCACGCGCCGGCTGCTTGGGGCGTTGGGCTGGACGGACCCTGCCCTCGGCCAGTAGTTGCTCCAGACGGGTTGGACGATCGATTGGAACGATCCGCGCGATCGGCTTTCCGTGGTCAGTGACCGTGACCGTGTGGCCGGCGCAAACTTCTGCCAGGTGTTTGCTCAAGCCGTCGCGCAACTCTTTGACTCCGACGTTCATGAGTAGCCACGGTGGCCACTTTTGACGCTCGTGTTCTTGCCACTCAGCAGCAGCGGGACGGTCGTAGTGTCAGTCGTGGTCGTCGGGGCCGGGGTGGTGGTCGTGGGAACCGGGACGGTCGGATTTGGAACCGGAACCGTCGGGACCGGAACCGGGGCCGGCGTGGTCGGGACCGGAGTGGTCGTGGTCGTGGTCACCGGGGCCGGGGGCAGGGCCGACTTCAGCTCGCCCCGGTAATGAGCGGCGTCGTGGACGACTCCCAGCGGACAGCGGGTGCGATCGCTGCGCTGAGTGTTGACGTAGGTCGCGTAGATGCGCGTGGCGTACCTGACCGCACCACGCTGAGTCCACTGGGTGACCCGGAGGGTGATCACGTACGGTGCGAGGCTGCCGCGCTGGTAGGTGCGCCCGAGGCATTTCAGGGGCACGAAGAAGGACCCGGTGCCGCGGTACGCGCCGGCGCCGATGCGATGCAGAGTCAGCTTGGACTCGCGCTGGGCGCCACGATTGCGGACCAGCACGATCCGCGGGCAGTAGCTCTCCTCACAGTCATAGGGCCGCACGCGCCAGGTGCGCGCCAGCTGCTCACCGGGTTGCTCACCGGGGATGCCGACGGCGATGCTCACCGTCCCGGACATAAGGAAGCGGCCGAGGACCCGGACGTTGACCCCGGAGCCGACGGACCGGGTGATCTGCGCTCGAGCGACCGCCGCGCCGCCGATCACCACGAGACATACCGCCGCCAGGACGGCCAGCCGGGTTCTCACGAGGGCCGACCTGACTGCACCGGCGGTAGGTTAGGGCTCGCGACCGGCATGCCACCAGCTCGCGGGTCGGCCACCCGGGCGCTCGGGCGAACGCATCGCAACCGGGACAGATGAAACCGGTCTTCAGGTCGGCCCAGAGACCATGAGCACGCTCTTACCTTGCCGTAGACCAGGGGGTGTAGAACCAGGGCGTGCAGTTC
>CAJCIJ010000225.1 GCA_903970315.1 Actinomycetota bacterium | reverse complement strand
AGATCCGATCGCCTCTGCCGTCTCGACGGGTGCGGGCGCGACGGCCTCTGCCGGGGCTGTGGCGGATGGACCGCCGGCGTCGGCGGCGGCACTTTGGGGCGTGTTGATGGATTCCAGCGCCCGGAGCGCAGCTGCTGTGCCTGGCAGTAGTTCCGTCACGCCTCCATTATGCGGCGTCGGCGGGGCCCTGCTGAAGCGCTGCCAGAAGCTTTTCGTGAAATCCCGAACGCTCCAGGTCGGCCCAGCGCTTGCAAAAGTGTGCGAAGAGGACCTCGCGGCGGGCCTGTTGATCGATCAGCAGGGCCTCCAGCGCGCCGTATGTGGCGCGGCGCGCACCGGGCATGGACGCGGGCTCGCCACCGTCGGCCATGGCTGCAGCGGCAAGCACGTGCGCGTCCTGGACACGCAAGGTGGCAATGTCGGCGCGAACGCGCGGCGCAAGCACGTCGCAGTCGTGGATGGCCCCAATGATGTCCTGCAGCTCGCGCAGCCGACGAATGGCGCGGGCGCCGTAGGGGCCAAAACAGAAGCTCGTCAGCTCAAGCGCATAACGCAGGCGCTTGGCCGCGATGCGCATGTCGTGCAGTGCGTCGGCCCGGTCCGGATCCAGGGCAGCGGGCGCAAACGAGTACAGCTCAGCCAGGCGCGTGCGCACGATTCTGGTGGCGTTCTCCGAGAACGCCGTCTCGGGGTGCAGCCCGTGCACCGTCTTGGCCTTCATCGGCCCGCCCGCCCGCGCTGCGCCCGGTGCCTGGCGTGCTTGTGCTTGCGCTTTGACGGTTCGCTCGCGTGCTGGGCCAGGCGGTTCAGTCGCCCGCGCAGGTCTGTGTCGTCGATCTCGGCAAGGGCGCGCGCAACCGCGTTGTTGGCGTTCGCCTGCTCGGTTGTAAAGCGTGAGACCAACCCCAGCACCGCCGCTCGCTCGGCCCCCGTGCGAGCTTCCGCGTAGCCCCGCAGCCACTGGATCTGGACGTCTATGTCGCGGCGCGCGCCCAGCACCTCGGCGAGGCGCTTGATTTCGCGCAACGCCCGCGTGCATTCATGGCGAGGGAAACAGGGGCCGAAGAACTCAAGCGCCGCACGGAGGCGTCGGCTGGCTACGCGCATGTCGTGCAGGGCATCGATGTCCTCGACCACCAGGACCTGCCGGTCGCGGGCGAACAGCTCGTCGGTCCGCACGGCGACGACCTTGCCCGCCACGCCTCGGTATGAGTCATGCGGTCGGACACCGGAGATATCGCGCGCCCTTGCCACACGCAAAACGTTACTGCGCACCGCCAGTACCGGGTTAATCCTCGGTGCGCCAGCGGCTGCTACTTTTAGCTGGCGATGGCCCAGCAACTATGGCTGCTTCGCCACGGAGAGGCAGAGCCACATGGGGAGCGCCCGGACGAGCTGCGTGCCCTGACCGAGCGCGGCGAGCACCAGGCACGAGCCGCCGGCGCGGCGCTGCGTGCGCTGGGCGTGCGCCTGGACGCTGTCTTCACAAGCCCACGGGTGCGCGCCTTGGACACCGCGCGCGGGGCGTGTGCCGTCTACGGCGAAGGGCCCCTGGCGGAAATCTATGAGCCTCTTTCGACCGGCTTTGATGCCACCTCCGCGCTGGCCCTGTTTGACGGGCGCGATCCGGACGCCCACATCATGGTGGTGGGCCACGAACCCACTCTTGCCGGTGCCATCGCTGGACTTTCCGGCGCTCAGATCAAGCTGAAGAAGGGCGGCATCGCGATGGTTGATGTGAGCGACGCCAGTCTGCTGTCGGCAAACGGAGCCTTCCAGGAGCTGACTGGTGGGGAGGCACGCGAGCCCGGCGAGCCCCCCGGCGAGCTGGTTGTCCTTGTGCGCCCGCGCGAGCTTGCGCACATCGCCGGGATGGCGCTCAGCGAGGTCTGAAGCCCAGCCCAGGTCTAAAGCTCGGGCTGACCGGGATGGGACGCGGCGTTGTCAGTCGGCCGACAGCGCCGCGAGCGTCAAATCGGAATCCTCGGCGGGCTGGAGTGCCGCATCCAAGCGAGGGTCGCGCTCGGCCGCGGTCTCCTCGGCGATGTCACCATCGGAGTGCTTGGCGGCCGGCTCCACGGCGAAGCGGTAGCCGATCCCGAAGTGCGTGTGGATATACCGCCAGCCCGGGGAGGCAGCCTTCAGTTTTTGGCGCAGCTTTCGCACGAAGACGTCAACGGAGCGATCGCCCCGGACCATCACGTATCCCCATAGGCGCGAGTAGATCTCCTCGCGCTCAAGCACACGGCCTTCGGCACCGGCCAGAAGCTCGATCAGCTCAAACTCGCGCCGGGTCAGATCCAGGCTTTGCCCGCGCACGAACGCCTGGAAGCGGTCGCCGCGGACCTCCAGCTCGCCCACGGCGATCGGAGCCTTGGCGGCCCGGCCGGAGGTGTTGCTGCGTCGCCGCACGAGCCCTTCGACTCGGGCGATCACCTCCTCGGGATGGCAGGGCTTGGAGATCCAGTCGTCGGCCCCCAGCCGTAGGCCACGCACGCGCTGGGCCACGGTCGATGATCCGGTACACACGACCACACCCAGATCCGGCAGCTCGGCACACACGCGCTGCAGCCACTCCCATGCCTGGGGACCCAGCACCGTCAGATCCACGATCAGGGCGCTCAGTCGCATCGAGGCCAGGACGTCCAGCGGCACCGGGCTTGCAAGCACGCGGTGCTCAAGACCGATTCGGTCTAGCCGCTTGCACAGGACCTGGATGAAGCCAGAGTCCCTGTCGAGGATCGCGACCCGCAGTACCGGAGCCCCCCAAGCCGCCCCGCGACTACTTTCCTGGACCGCATCCTCCTGCGCCCCTGCACTCATTGGGTACAGCATAAGCACATCCGCAGACCCCGTGCGGGGTCCCGGCAAATGGTCACAGGATCTTTACAGGCGCCCATCGGCTTTGTCGCGATTTGCGGCGTCGCCGGGGCTCCGGTTTGGGCGCCGGCCGGGCCCGACCGGG
Organism: Actinomycetota bacterium; assembly: GCA_903970315.1. Lineage (GTDB taxonomy): Bacteria > Actinomycetota > Thermoleophilia > Solirubrobacterales > Solirubrobacteraceae > Palsa-744. Next base: position 1,032 of record CAJCIJ010000225.1, on the reverse strand, counting down.
CGCGGTGGCCCATGTCACTCGGGCGGACGGCAGCTGCTCAGGGCGTTTGAGGCGGCTGCGGGCCCATCAGATGCGAGGAGTCCGAGAACTCGCTGAACAGCCCCGTGACCACGAAGACCACCTGCTCGCCGATGTCCACGGCGTTGTCGCCGATGCGCTCAAGCGCCCGCGCCACAAGGATCATGTGCATCGCCCACTCGCGCGTATCGGGGTCGTCGCCAATCTCCAGCGCCAGCCGGAAGATCTCGCGGTTGAGCCGGTTGATCTCACGATCCTGGCGCACGAGGTCCTCGGCGAGGTCCACGTCGCGGGTGGCAAACGCCGCCTTGCACTGCACGGTCTCGGCGCGGGCGCATGTGCCCATCCTCAGAAGCCTGTCCAGCACGTCCTGTCGCACCGGTGGTTCGCGCCCGGAGAGCGGGATCACCTTGGCGATGTTCACGCACTGGTCGCCCATGCGCTCGAGCGCTTTGAGGACGTGCAGCAGCGCTGCCACCAGTCGCAGATCCCCCGCCACGGGCGCCTGCAGGGCCAGCAGCGAGAGGATCGCCTGGTGGACCTCCATGTAGCGGCCGTCGATCAGGTCGTCGTCGGCGATGACCATTTCGGCGAGCTCGATGTCCTGGTGAGCCAGCGACTCGACCGTGCGGTCCAGCTGCTGCACGACCAGGTCAAGCCCGCCCAGAGCACGGTCCTCCAGCGCTTTGAGCTGCGCCTGGAAGTGCGGCCGCCCGCCGGGGCCCGGCGCCACGTCGCCCCACGCCGGAGTGGCGTCGTTAGCCGAACTTGCCGGTGACATATTCCTCGGTTCTGGGATCGCTGGGGCTCGTAAAGATCTCTCCTGTTGGACCGACCTCGATCAGCTCGCCGTCGAGCATGAAAGCGGTGCGGTCGGCGACACGTGCCGCCTGTTGCATGTTATGGGTGACGATCGCAATGGTCACCCGCGCCTTGAGAGTGTCGATCAGCTGCTCGATCCGCAGGCTCGCCGTGGGGTCCAGCGCCGAGCACGGCTCGTCCATCAGAATCACC
>CAJCIJ010000224.1 GCA_903970315.1 Actinomycetota bacterium | reverse complement strand
CCCACGGCGCGCTCGCTGGATGACGGTCGCGAGCACACGCGACCCCCAGCCGCAGCCGCCTGACCGCTGGCCGCCGAATCGCCGGTTCTAGGCTCCCGCCAACTCGGCCAACGCGACCGACGGGTCTGACGGGTCCGCGATGGCTCGCGCCGGCGCCTCGCCCCAGAGCGACTCCAGGCGGTAGAACTCGCGCGTGGCGGGGGTGAAGACGTGAACCACCACGTCGAGGTAGTCCATCAGGATCCACTGGCGCTCGACCAGACCCTCGACGCGGCGTGGCCGGATTCCATGGGCGTGGCGCAACCCCTGGTCGATGGCGTCATGGATCGCCTTGGTTTGGCGCTCCGTGTTGCCCGTGGCCAGGACGAGGTAGTCGGCGTAGGAGACCAGGTCGCGCAGATCGATCTCAAGGATGCTCTGTGCCTTCTTGTCCGCCGCCAGGCTCGCGATCTCGGCGACCAGCTGCCCTGGTCCGAGCGTGCCAGGCGGCTGTTGTGGCCCGAGCTCGGCGAGAGCACCGCCCCGGGCATCGGGCGCGGGGCTCGCGGGCGCCGGCGTTGCGGGGAGCTTGCCGCTCATGACACCGCGGCCCGGTCCGGCGTGGCGTAGAGGCCGTGGGCCGCGATGTAGTGCGCCACCTCCGGGCCGACCAGATCAACGATGGCCTGGCCGCCAGCCAGGCGCTCGCGCACCAGCGTCGAGGAGACCGCCACGGGTCCCATGTTCAGCAGCGTCACCCTCGCCTGCTCGTCAATCGCAGCGATGGTCGCCACCACATCGGGGTGCGCTGGCTCTTTGCCGCCCGTCGCAGGCCCACGCTCAGCTACCGCGACGCGTGCCAGGCTCAGGATCTCGTGCGGCATGCGCCACGTGGGCAGCGAGGAGGCCACGTCTGCACCCAGGATGACCGTCAGCTCCGCATCGGGGTCACTGGCATTTACGCTTCTAAGCGTATCGACGGTGTAGGACCGACCGCCGCGGTCAATCTCGAGCGTGCTCACCTCGAGCTGTGGATGGCCTGCAAACAGCGCGCGACACATGGCCAGCCGGTGCTCGGCGCCGGGGTCGTCGGTGGGCACGGGCCGGTGCGGCGCAACGCACACCGGCACGATCATCACGCGCTCCAGGCCAAGCTCGGCCAGGGCGTCCTCGGCCAGCGCAAGATGCCCCAAGTGTGGCGGGTTGAACGACCCACCGAGGATTCCCACAGCGGTCACCGGCGACGGTGCTCCCCGCGGGCGAGCCTAGGAGCGGACGTGGCCGTCGCCCTCAACCAGATACTTGTAGGTGCACAACTCGCGCAGCCCTATCGGGCCGCGCGCGTGGAGCTTCTGGGTGGAGTTGCCAATCTCGGCGCCCATGCCGAACTCGCCCCCGTCCGTGAATCGTGTCGACGCATTGACGTAGACGCACGCGGCGTCGACCCCGAGCTGGAAGGCGCGCGCCGCGTCGACGTCGGCGGTGACGATGGCCTCGGAGTGCCCGCTGCCGTGGCGGCCTATATGCGCGATTGCGTCGGCGACCGAGTCCACAACGGCCACGGCAATGGTCAGGTCCAGGTACTCGGTGTCCCAGTCCTCAGCCGACGCAAGGCGCACCTCGCCGGCACCGGGGCCGGCGAGTGCAAGCGCGCGCTCGTCGGCGCGCAGCTGCACCCCCGCGGCACGGAGCGAGGAGAAGATCCGCGGCAGAAACCCCGCAGCGACATCAGCGTGCACCAGCAGCTTCTCGGCGGCGTTGCATACGCCGGGCCGTTGCACCTTGGCGTTGAGCACGATCGACTCGGCTCGGTCCAGATCGGCGCCGGCGTCGACGTAGACGTGGCAGTTACCCGCTGCGGCGTAGATGACTGGTACCCGAGCCACCGCCTGCAGCGCGGCCTTGAGCTCCTCGCCGCCGCGCGGAATGATCAGGTCCACCGTGTCGCGCTGGGTGGCAAGCTCGGCCAGCTCGTCGCGGCCTCCGCCGCTGACGTGGGTCACGCACGCTGCCGGGAGTCCCTGACTTTGCGCCGCCTCGGCGGCGAGCGCGGCGAGCACCGCGTTTGAGTGCGCGGCCGTCGAAGAGCCGCGCAGGACAACCGCGTTGCCGGACTTCAGGCACAGTGCTGCGGCATCGATGGTCACGTTGGGCCGCGCCTCGTAGATGACCGCCACCACGCCCAGGGGCACGCGCTGCTTGCGTATGTCAAGCCCGTTTGGCAGACGCCACCCTTCGATGATCTCGCCGACCGGGTCTCCAAGCGCCACCAGCGCAGACAGCGCGCCGGCAATGGCTGTGACGCGTCGTTGATCCAGACGCAGCCGGTCCAGGAGCGCGTCCGTCAGGCCCGCCTCGGCGCCGGCGGCGACGTCAAGCTGATTGGCGGCAAGGATCTCGTCGGTACGCTGCGCCAGGAGCGCAGCGATCGCTTCCAGGGCGGCGTTCTTGACGGTGGTCGGGGCCACAGCCAGCGCTCGTGAAGCCTCGCGCGCGGCGACGCACAGCTCGGCCACCGACCGGCCCGCTGGATCTGATTCGCGTGCGGCCGCGCCGACGCCCGCGGGTGCTGCTGTAGGGACCATGAGAGCCTTCATAGTAGGACAGCGCCACTCTTGGGCCACTGGCCTGCGCGGCGGGCGCTGAGTATCGGCACGGAGCCCTACCGCTAGCCGATCACGAGGTAGTCGCGGTGCACGGCCTCCTCGTTGCCGTCCGGAAAAAGCGCGCGAACCTGGGCCGATCCCATGCCCTTGATCTGGGCGAGCTCGGATGAGGCGTAACGGGTGATGCCCTTGCCCAGCGGCTCCCCCCCGGCATCGGCCTGGCGGATCTCAACCGCATCACCGACGTCAAAGCTGCCGCTGACCTCGACGATCCCCACGGGCAGCAGGCTGCTGCCCCCATCACTGAGCGCCCGCGCGGCGCCCGCGTCGATCACCAGCGTCCCGCGCGTCGGCTTGGCGTGTTTGAGCCAGAGCTTGAACGACGAGTGGCCCCGGGCACGGGCGGGAAAGCGGGTGCCACGCGCCTGGCCGTCAAGCACCGCGCCGAGAGCGTCGGGATCCAGGCCGCTGCACACCACCGTCGGGGTGCCAGCGGCGGTCGCGATCTCGGCGGCTATCAGCTTGGAACGCATACCGCCCGTGCCCCACCGCGACTTGCCCTGGGACACCGTCGACTGCTCGACGGCGTCAAAGTCGGTTAGCTCCTGCACGAGCTGGGCCGAGGCATCCTGGCGTGGATCGCCGGTGAACAGGCCTTCGACGTCGGTCAGAAGCACGAGCAGGTCGGCGCTGATCAGCGTGGCCAACTGGGCCGCCAGGAAGTCGTTCTCCCCAAAGGAGATCTCGTCGGTGGCAGTCGTGTCGTTCTCGTTTACCACCGGGACCACCCCCCAGGCAAAGAGCGTGGCCAACGTCTGGCGGGCGTTGAGGTAGCGAACGCGGTCGTGCATGTCCACCACGGTGAGCAACACCTGTGCGGAGACAAGGCCGCGCTCGCCCAGCAGGCCGTCATAGACCGAGAAGAGCTTGCCCTGCCCGATCGCACTGGCTGCCTGCAATTCGGCCACCGCACTGGGCCGCTCGCCGAGGCCCATAACGCTGATCCCGCGTGCGATGGCGCCGCTTGAGACAAGCACCACGTCGCTGCCTTGGTGCCGCAGCTTTGCCGCGCCGTCGCACGCGCGCTGGAGCGCATCCATGCGCAGCCCGCCGTGCTCGTCGCCGATCACACTGGAGCCGAGCTTGATAACCACCCGCTTCATGGCCCTCCAGATTAGTCTCGGCGGTGCAAGCGCCGTCACGCCGGGCAGGCAAGCTGGTCGGGGCAGTCGGGCGAGGCGGCCCGGCGCGCCTACCGAGGGCGCGAAGCGAACAGTGCTAACGCGGCATCGCCCACGCGCACCTCATCGCCGGGACTAAATCCCTTGGCCTGCAGCGACCCCAACACGCCGAGGCGACGCATGCGTGCCTCGATATAGGCCAGCGCTTCGGGGTTTTCGAGGTCAAACCGCTCAACCAGGCGCGCGACAGCGGGTCCGGTAACGGCAAATGCCCCAGCGTCCAGTCGCGTCACCTCATAGCCGGCTTGCAGCCCCGGCCGGAAAACCATGTGCTCTGGCAGCAGCGCCTCCTGGGAGCCGTCGCGAGGATCGCCCTGGGCGCCATCGCCGACGCTGCCCGACGGGCTGTCGGGTCTGCCCGCGCCCTTGCCAGCCGCCGAGCGCACTCGCGCAAGCAGCTCCGTAGCCAGGGCAGGCAGGCCTGCGCCCGTGGCGCTTGAGGTCAGCAGCACCGGAATATCGGGTCCGATGCGTGCCGCGAATGCAGCCAGGGCGGCACGTGCCGTGACGTCATCGACCAGATCGGCCTTCGACAGCGCGATCACGCGGGGCAGCTCGGCGAGGCGGCGATCGTGCAGCGCAAGCTCGCGCTCGATCAGCCCATAGTTGGCGGCCATCGACTCGATCGGGCCATCGGCGGCGCCACTGGGGCGATCGCCGGCGAGTTCGGGAGCGAGGTCGATCACGTGCACCAGCAGGCTCGTGCGCTCGATGTGCGCCAGGAACTCGTCGCCCAGGCCGGCGCCGTCGCTTGCGCCTTCGATCAGTCCGGGGATGTCGGCGAGCACGATCTGACCGTCCTCGCCCTCAAGGACCCCAAGGTTTGGCTCCAGGGTCGTAAACGGGTAGGCGGCAACCTTTGGGGTCGCCCTGGTAAGCCTTGCGAGCAGCGACGATTTACCCGCGTTGGGCAGCCCCACCAGGCCCACATCGGCAAGCAGCTTGAGTGCGAGTTCCAGCTCGCCCTCCTCGCCCGCCAGGCCCTGTTCTGCGAACTGCGGTGCCTGGCGCTTGGGAGTGGTAAAGCGCTTGTTGCCCCTACCGCCTGCTCCCCCGCGGGCCACGACAGCGCGCTGACCATCGAGGACCAGATCCCAACTGCGCCCCTCGATCTCCCCCGCCGTTGCCGTTACCTCGGTCCCCGGTGGCACAGCGAGCAACAGCTGCTCGCCGTTTGCCCCGTGGCGCTGAGCGCCGCGCCCGGGAACGCCGGCGCCGGCGCGGTACTGGCTACGACGGCGCAACGCGCGCAGGTCTCGCAACGAGGCGTCGCAGACCAGGACGACGTCGCCCCCGCGCCCACCGTCGCCACCGTCGGGTCCGCCACGGGCCACGTGGGCTTCGCGACGGAAACTCACGGACCCGCCGCCCCCGTGGCCGGCCTGAACGTGAATGCGCGCGCGGTCGTACAGAAGCTGGTCTGCTAGCTATCGGCTTCGGAGAGCACACTCACCACGCGCCGCCCGCCACGCCCGGTGGCAAACTGCACGGTGCCCTTGGCACGCGCGTAGAGCGTGTCGTCGCGTCCGATGCCCACGCCTGGGCCCGGCTTGAAGCGTGTCCCGCGCTGGCGCACGATGATCTCGCCGCCCGTCACGGACTCTCCCGCGAACGTCTTTACCCCGAGCCGCTGGCCGGGGGAATCACGGCCGTTGCGCGAAGAGCCAAGGCCTTTCTTATGAGCCATCGCTGATCTCCTTGGTTGGCTTTGCAGCGCGTGGGGCGCGTGGGGCGCGCGCCGCCTTTGGCGCGTCGGAAACCTTGGCCGCCGACGCAGAGCGCGCGCCGCTCATGGTGATGTCACCGATCTCGATGCGCGTCAGCTCCTGGCGGTGACCGGTGCGCTTCTTGTATCCGCGCTTGGGCTTGAACTTGAACACGCGCAGCTTGGGACCGCGCTCGTGCGCGAGCACGGTCGCCTTGACGCTGACGCGCGCAAGCGAGTCCTTGTCAAAGGCGGCATCGTCGGCGCGGTAAAGCAGCGGCGCCAGCGACACCGTGGCGCCCACATCGTCGGGCAGCCGCTCTACGAGCAGCTTCTGGCCGGGCTCGACGCGGTACTGCTTGCCGCCTGTCTTAACGATTGCGTACATGTTGCGTTGGTCTTGGTGTTCGTGGTCTGTGGGCTGTCGTTGGCCGAGCGTGTGGGCCCGTGGCGTGACAGGACAGGGCCTGTGTCACTCCGAGGGGACCGCAGCCTTCGCGGTCGAACGACGCCGCCCGCCTCTGCGGCCACGACGTCGAGGCTTGGATTGTAGGCCATCGGCCGTCCCGTCGGCGCCCTCGGCGTCGTCCTGGGCGCCGTCGGCCTTGTCCTGGTCAGACGCTCGTCCTGACCCATTGCGCTGGTCAGAGGCCTGCTCGGAGCCATTGCCCTGGTTGGCGTCGCGCGTCGGTGGACGCCTGCGCGGCGCACGTGCCGGGGGCGCTGGGGGAGCGCTGACGATGACCTCGCCGCTCTCGTCCAGCAGCAGCGCCGTGGCGGCGGTGCGCTCGGCCTGCTGGATGCGCACGAGCCGCTTCTCGCCCACATGGGCGGCGGCTCCCGCGATCGACACCAGATAGCCGTCAATCTTGGCGACGCCGTCGCCGGCTATGTACATGTGCGGCTCGACGATCTCCACGAGCACCTCGTCGCCGGCGCGGAAGGGCACGGCGCGCTCCTGCACCTCTTCGCGGGTCCCCTCGAAGGTGATCGCAAAGTGGTCAAGCGGCAGCCCGTCGGAGCCCTCGAAGTGGAAGAACTTGCCGGTCCGCTCCTCAAGCTCGTTGAGCATGCGAGCTTCCTGGCCTGTGAACTCGGCGGTGATGGCCGGGTTGACCTGGACCAGAAACGCCTCAACGTCGGGCTTGGCGGCCGCCAGCTCGCGCAGCCGGCGCTCGAAGGAGATCGAGAGGGTCTCCTCTGAGCGAATCATGCCATCCCCGTTGCACGTCGGGCACGGGCGCCCGATGATGTCGCGCAGGCCGTCGGTGACGTTCTGTCGCGTCATCTCGACCAGGCCCAGCGCCGAGATCTCGGCCGTGAAGGTCTTGGTCCGGTCCTGCTCAAGTGCCTTGCGGAGGGTCTTCATGACCGCGTCGCGGTTGCGCGCGCGGGCCATGTCGATGAAGTCGATCACGACGATGCCCCCTATGTCGCGCAGTCGCAGCTGGTTGACCACGGCGTCGGCGGCCTCGAGGTTGGTCTGGGTGATCGTCTCCTCCAGGCCGGCGTCCTTGCCGCGCCCGATGAAGCTGCCCGAGTTGACGTCGATCACGGTGAGCGCCTCGGCGTGATCGATCATCAGATAGCCGCCGCTTGGCAGGTCCACGCGCCGCGAGAGCGCCTGGTCGATGACGGCATCGACGCCGTAGGCCTCGAACATGTCGTCGTCGCGGCCCCACAGCTCCACACGCGCCACCAACTCCGGTGCGGTGCGCGTCAAGAACGAAACGAGCCGGTTGTACTGTCGCTCGTCATCGACGATTGCGCGCTCGAAGTGCGCCGAGAAGATGTCACGCACCACGCGTACCGAAAGGTCGGCTTCCTGGAAGACCAACGCCGGCGCCACGGTTTCGGCGACTCGGCTTTCGAGCACCTCGTTGAGCTTGTGCAGGTAAAGCAACTCGCGCTCGAAGTCCTCGCGCGCGGCGCCATGGGCGGCGGTGCGCACGATCACACCGCCCGAGCCCAGATCGAGCTTGGCGGTGGCGCGCCGCAGGCGTTCGCGCTCGCGCTGCTCAAGGCGGCGCGAGACGCCGATGCCCTCGCCGGTGGGGCCATAGACCATGTAGCGGCCCGCGATCGTGACCTCCATGGACAGTCGGGCGCCCTTGGTCTTCAGTGGGTCCTTGACAACCTGCACGACGATCTCCTGGCCCACCTTCAGCAGGCTTGAGATCTGCCGCGCGGCACCGCGACCGCGCTTGGCCACCTGTACGCCGGGCATGACGATCTCGTCGACGTGCAGGAAGCCGTTCTTCTCAAGGCCGAAATCCACGAACGCGGCCTCCAGACCGGGCAACACGGCCTCAACCTTGCCCTTGTAGATGTTGCCCACGATCGAGCGCGAGCCGCGACGCTCGATGTAGAGCTCGGCGATGCGGTAACCCGCGCCGAGGCGAGCGTCTGTGCGCTTACGTGATGAAGCGCGTGATGGTGAGGGAGCCGCCGGCGTGCCAGTGGCCTCCAAGAGCGCCACGCGCGTCTCGGCGCGATCGACGCTGACAAGTACTTGTTTCTTCAACGTAATCCTGTCTTTCAATGGTAGATGTGGTGTAGGCGCCAACCGCAAGCCGGGTCGGCGAGAGCCACGCGCGCGCGTGGGCGCGGGTGCCTTGCGTAAACGGTGGGGAGACAGCCATCAGATGACCGCCAGGTCCCTGCCCTTGAGCGCATGAGTAGCCCGCGCCCGGGCATAGATGGACTGCACTAGGCCTAGTGCCAGCAGCGTGGCGAGCACGGACGAGCCGCCGTAGCTCATTAGCGGCAGCGTGATACCCGTGATCGGCGAGATTCCTATGGCCATGCCCACGTTGATGAACACTTGGAATAGCAGCATCGCCAGCACACCCCCGGATAAGACCGCTCCGAACAGGTCCTTGGCGAGGGTCATGATCCGCAGTACCCGCCAGATGACAAGCGCGTACAGCGACAGCACAAGGGCCGCTCCAACGAATCCGTAGCGCTCGCCCACGGCCGCGAACACGAAGTCCGTGTCGTCCTCGGGTACGAAGTCGAGCGTGGTCTGTGGAGCGGAAACATCGCCTGTCTTCTGGCCGGAGCCGATCGCTATCTTCGACTCCTCCTGCTGGTAACCCTGCTTTTGCGGATCCGTGGAGGGGTGCAGAAACGACGTCAGCCGCTGCTCCTGGTAGGGCTTGAGCAGGTGTACTCCCATCGCTGGAGCGGCCACGAGCACCAGGCCCACTGCCGCCACGCCAACCGCGGCAAGGGTGGCCAGATGCCTGCCGGGTACGCCCGCCACGAAAACCACGGTGAACGTGATCGCCAGGTAGACAAGCCCGGAGCCAACGTCGGGCTGGACAATCACGAGCATCGCCGCCACGAGGCCCACCAGCATCACCTGCGCGGTGTTGCTGCGCTCACGAATCCGCCGGAAGCGGTCCACGATGAAGCCCGACAGCGCCACCACCAAAAGCACCTTGCCAAGCTCGGAGGCCTGGAAGGCGAAGAAGGGGAACTGGATTGCGCGCTGAGAGCCATTGCTGGCGTGACCCAGCACGCGGACCGCAAGCAGGCTGATCAGCATCGCCACGTACAGCGGCCGGCCGATGCGCCGCAGCAACGTGTAGTCAAATCCCGCAAGCACAAGCATCGCGATGAGCCCGACGATCAGATAGGCGGCCTGACGGTCGACGTAGTAGTTCGGCGAAGATGGAATGAACCCGCGTGTGACGCTGTGCAGCGTCATGATCGAGCACACCCCCAGGCCGATCACCCCGAGCGTCAGCAGCGGGTCCACGGGCGCCCGCAACACCCGCGCCGAGACGCCTCCGTCGACGGCCTCGTTTGAGGCCATCACCGAGGGAGCCGTGCCTTGGTTTATGGCTGAAACGCTCATCGCTGCTCGCCGGCGAGTTTCACCCGGTCGACGTGCATTGCATCATGACGTTCGTGCAGGCGTCGCATCAGTTGGTCTTGGAGCTGCCCGCGATGAAGCGCTTGGGAGCGCCGAACCACGAGGAGGCGATCAGGCGCGCCACTGGCGCGGCGGCTTCGGCGCCAAAGCCGCCCTGGGGAATGGTCACGGCGATCACGATCGGGCGTGTTGGGTCGGCCACGTAGCACATGTACCAGGACTGTTCGACCTTGCCGGCCACTTCGGCGGTGCCGGTCTTGCCATACACCGGGTGGGCTTCCTGGTTCCACCCCGCCCACACCGGAGCCGAGGTTCCGCCGGCTTCCGAGGCCGCTTTGTGGATGCCTTCAAAGACGACCCCCAGGTCGTAGGGGTTCAGGTGGACCTTGTACTGCGGTGGGTAGCTCAGGCGCTGCAGAAGCGCCCCGTTGGGAGCGTCCACCTCGAGCCCGAGATGTGGCGTGACCTTCCACCCGTTGCCATTGTTGAGGTACGCGTTCACCAGCGTGGAATATGCCGTGGCCATCTGCAGCGGCGATGTCTGCAGCGCGCCCTGCCCCACCGCCAAGTCCATGTTTTCGCCGACCGACCACTGTTTGATTTCCGACACGTAGCCACACTTGCCCTTGGGGTCACGGGGGTGTTCCCGTTCACAACGTTCCTGGCGGTGGTTCATTTCCTGGCGCCAGCGGGCGTCGGGCACCTCGCCTTCGATCTCGTTGGGCAGATCGACTTCGGTGGGCCTGCCCACGCCCAGCTTGTGGGCCATGTTCTGGATCACGTCGCCGTAGGCGTTGGCGCGCTCGCCGACCGTGAAGAAGTAGGTGTCAGAGGACACCTTGAGCGCTTCCACCAGCCCCACGTTTCCGAATTCCTGCTTGCCGGCGTTGCAGAACTTCTCGGCACTCACGGTGATGCACGTGCCGGCGCCCAGCGTTTCCTGCGGGGTCAAGATCCCCGCTTCCAGTGCCGCCATCGCCGTGATCGGCTTGAACGTCGAGCCGGTCGGGTAGAGCCCTTCGGTGGCGCGGTCGGTCAGGGGTGCCGGTTCTTCGCCGGCTTCGCTTGTCCCCTGACCGGTCAGCGCCTTGTATTCGGCTTTCGTGCGTGGCTTGGCAAAGATGCTCGGGTTCAGGCTCGGGTAGGAGCCGATCGCCAGCAGTTCGCCCGTGAGCGGGTCCATGGCCACAAACGCACCCGTGCTCGCGGGCTTGCCGGCGGCGCGAGCGTGGTCGATTCCCTCAAGCAGCGCCTGTTCGGCGCTGCGCTGCAGCCCAAGCGACAGCGAGACCTTCAGGTTTGAGCCGGCCACGGACGGCGTGGGGGCGATCGCCGCCGGCTCCGCTTCTCCGGCGGCGTTGACCTCGTACTTCTGGGCGCCCGGCCGGCCGCGTAGGTAGCTGTCGTAGTAGTACTCAAGTCCCGCCTGCCCCACGATGGTCCCGGGCAGCACACCGCGGAAGCCCCGCCGTGCGAGCTCGGCTTCGTCGATCTGGCCGACGTAGCCAAGCACCTGGGCAGCCATATCCCCAAACGGGTAGCTGCGCAGCCACACCGGCTGCTGGATGACACCCGGGAATTCGCTCTGGCGCTCAGCGAGAAGCGTCAGCGCGCCCGGACCGGCGTCGGTCTTGATCGTCACAGGGGCGTAGTGGGCTTCGTCGTAGCCCTTGCCCACAAGTTCGCGGATGTGCCCTGCGCGCATGTGGAGCACGCGCGCAAGGCCGCGGTAGACCTGTTCGCGGCCGGCAGCCGTCTGGGGTAGCTCCGACGGCGCTATCTGCACGGCGTTGGCCACACGATTTTCCACCAGCGCCCGTCCTTCGCGATCGACGATCTCTCCGCGGGGCGCCGGCGTGGGCACTTCGCGCAGGCGGTTTGCGTTTGCCTGCTGCAGGTACTGGTTGCCGGAGAGGATCTGCAGATACCAGAGGCGAAACAGCAGCACCCCGAAGAGCACCACGGCAAGCGCGCCGAGTATCGCCGCGCGCAGCGCAAGCGCCGGCGGGACGAAGATGCGGGGCGAGTCCGGTGGGCGTGGGGCCTGACGCGAGATCACGGGCGAGGCAGCGGGGAGAGCCCACCGGTCGTGTAGGCGCGGCGGCGACGGCGGCGTGGATCGTCCGGCAGGCGCGGCTCCAGGGCACGTCGTGTGGCCACCCACACTGGCGCCGCAAGCAGCGTGTCAACCACGGTGCCCAGAAGGATCTGGCGTCCAAGCTCGAAGCTCACGGGGGCGTCGTTGCCGAGCATGAACTCCATCACCGAGTAGCCCACGAGCGCCACAAACGCGGCCACAGCCCCGAGCGCCAGCGGCACCAGGGTGGCTTGGGGATCGCGCATTTCACGCACGCGACCGGCGCCGTAGCCGATGAACGTGAAGATCAGCGAGGTCACGCCCAGCGTCTGCAGCAGGGTCAGGTCAACCATCAGCCCGATGCCAAAGCCCGCTATCGCTCCGACAGTCGAGCCGCTGAGAAAGCCTACGAACGCAACCACGAGCGGCGTCAGGTCCACGCGGACGCCAAAGACCGGTAGCTCGGCCACGACGCTTGTCTGGATGAAGACCGCAGCCACGGCCAGCGCCAGGATCCTGAGCGCGATGGCGGCGTCGGGCCAGGAGTTGCCCACGGGACCCACGCCCTCTTGGCGGCGCCGCAGCCTGAAGCCGACGCTGCCGAGCGTGGCCGGCGCCGACCGCACCGGCCCAGAGCGGCGACGTGGGCCCGACGGACTCATCCTTCTCCACTGGTGGCATCGAACTGGCCGCCGGCAGCCGCCACCGACGACGGATCGGCGGCAACGGGCGAGTCCAGGCTGGAGAGCAGCTGCGTGATCCTTTCCGGCGCCGATCCGTGAACAGCTGTCAGCACCTGCACGGTGTTCAGATCGTGCAGGTCCACCAGTGGTTCGACGTTGATCGACTCGTACTGGCTTTGGGAGCCGCCAGAGGTCACCCTGCCGATCGGTATCCCGGGGGGAAACAGCGACTGGCCTTCGCCTGACACTGTCCCCGCGGTTTCCACGTATTCCCCTGGATTGACGGGCGTGTTCTGGGGCAGGTACTGAAGGACCATCTCGTTGGGATCCCCGACCTTCGGCTGGACCGTGCCGAAGGCGCCGCCAGCGGCCAAGCGCGCCGTGGCGCCGAATTCGTGATCGTTGATCAGCATCACCTCGGCTCCGTCGGACCACGCCTGCGCAACCTTGCCAACCAACCCTTCGCCGTCGATCACGGGATCGTTTACCGCGACACCACTGGGGGTGCCCTCGTCGACGATCACAGTCGCGTCCCACAGACTGGGCGACTGCTCGACCACGGTCGCGTTGACGGGCCTGTAGGCCCCGACACCAAGCCGCGTGTCAAGGTGTACCAACGAAGCGAATTCGCGGTAGCCGCGAGCCTGGTCCTGGTAGTGCACAAGCTGGCTGCGTAATGCGGCCAGCTGCCGGCGCAGCTTTGCCGTTTCGGACTTGGCATCAAGCGCCCCACCGATTGAGCCAAAGAAGTTGCGAACGGGGCGAAAGACCTTGTTGGCTCCGTCCTCGACGGGGGAGACCACCGTGGAGAATCCGCGCTGAACGGTGTGCAGCACGCCGCCTGGGGCCTCGCGAAAGTAGGCTGTGAGCAGGATCAGCGAGAGGGCGACGAGCGTCGCCAGTACGGCCCGTCTGCGCCGGATCGTCTTCTTGTACACCAGTCAGTGCCCTCCGAAGGGTTGGTGGTCAAGCTTACGCCGCCCATCATCTGCGCCGACGTCTACGCGAGCTTCGGTTGGCCCGGTGGATGACGTCAAACTCCTCAAGCGAGCGGCCGGAGCCGACCGCGACGCACGTCAGCGGGGACTCAGCCATGTGGGCGGGCATCTGTGTCTCTTCGCGCATGCGCTTGTCAAGGCCCTGCAGCAGCGAGCCGCCGCCTGCGAGCGTAATGCCGCGGTCCATGATGTCCGAGGCGAGCTCCGGGGGGGTGCGATCGAGCGTCTCCTTGACCGCCTCGATGATCTGGCCCAGCGGCTCCTCAAGCGCTTGGCGGATCTCCTCGCTGGTGATCACAACCGTCTTGGGCAGCCCTGAGACCATGTCGCGGCCGCGGATCTCGGCCTGAAGCTCCTCCTCGATGGGCGCCGCCGAGCCGATCTCAAGCTTGAGCTCCTCAGCCGTCTGCTGCCCGATCAGCAGCTTGTATTCGCGCTTTGCGTAGTTGATGATCGCTTCGTCGAGCTCGTCGCCGCCGATGCGGATCGACTGTGACACGACGATCCCGCCGAGCGAGATCACCGCCACCTCGGAGGTTCCGCCGCCGATGTCCACAACCATCGACCCCGTCGGCTCGGCCACGGGGAGCCCCGCCCCGATCGCCGCCGCCATGGGCTCCTCGATCAGGTAGGCCGCGCGCGCGCCGGCAGACAGGCAGGCCTCCTCCACCGCACGCTTCTCGACGCCGGTCACGCCGGAGGGCACGCAGACGACCACGCGCGGATGCGCCCAACGGTTCTGGTGGACCTTCTGGATGAAGTGGCGGAGCATTTCCTCGGTGACGTCGAAGTCCGCGATCACGCCGTCCTTCAGAGGCCGGATCGCTTGGATCGTCCCCGGTGTGCGCCCCAGCATCCGCTTAGCCTCGATGCCCACCGCGTGGACTTCCCCGTTGCGCGAGTCGATCGCCACCACGCTTGGCTCCGAGAGCACGATCCCGCGGCCGCGGACGTATACGAGCGTGTTGGCCGTGCCCAGATCGACGGCCATATCGCGGCCGCCGAAACCGGTCAGGTAGCTGAAGATCCCCATGGCGGATTTAGGTGGTGCAGCACATGTGTAGCCCCGGCGCTTGACCGCACTCCCGCCGATCACCCCGCTGTGGCGTAGCCGTGGCGTAGCTGTGCCTGGCCGCCGAGGCCATGGGTGCCGGCTGACGATGCCTGTGGCGCCGCCTCGGAGAGGCCGGCCGCCTAGGGCACATTCGCTCCAGAGTCTACCGGATGCCCATCGACCGGCAACAATGCCAGCGTATTTGCAGGGCAAACATCGCCGGTGGCCGCAGACCACCGGTGGCGCCTGTCAGCGATCGAGCAGGCGCGGGCACATCTCCAGCAGGGTCGCCACCGGCAGACCCACCACGTTGGTGAAGTCGCCGTGAACCTCGGCGACCAGCGCGGCGCCGGCTGACTGGATCGCATAGCCCCCGGCGCGCTCACGCCACTCCCCCGTGGCGACATACCAGTCCAGCGTGCGCTCGTCCAGCGCGCGAAAGCGCACCTCCGTGTGGGCCACCGCTGTGCGCTCGCCGTCGGCCGTGATCACGGCGACACCGCTGACCACCGTGTGGGTCCGGCCGCCGAGTGCTGCAAGCATTGCGCGTGCGTCGCGCTCGTCTGACGGCTTGCCGAACAGCCGTGAGCCCAGCGCCACCACTGTGTCAGCCCCCAACACCACTGCGGCGCTGTCGATCTCCGGTCGCTCGCGCACTGTCCTGGCCTTTCGCAGTGCATTGGCCAGCGCAACCTCGGCGGGGTCGCCGCTGTCGAGCTCCGCGGCACCGGAAACGGCGACCGTGAAAGTCACCCCCAGCTGCTCCAGGATCGCCCGCCGCTGCGGCGAGCGGGAGGCCAGGATCAACATGGGCGCCTAGAGGTCAGCGA
This sequence comes from Actinomycetota bacterium, assembly GCA_903970315.1. GTDB lineage: Bacteria > Actinomycetota > Thermoleophilia > Solirubrobacterales > Solirubrobacteraceae > Palsa-744. The sequence continues at coordinate 5,636 of CAJCIJ010000224.1, read as the reverse complement.
AGAACAGGGCTATCTCGCGCGCCGCGGACTCAGGTGAGTCGGACCCATGCACGAGGTTTCTGCCCACCTCGGTGGCGAGGTCGCCGCGGATCGATCCCGGCGCCGCCTCCAACGGGTCAGTTGCGCCAATGACCTGACGCGCTGCCCGGACCGCGTGCGGGCCCTCCAGCACCATGGCCACCAGGGGACCCGACGTGATGAACTGCACCAGCTCTGAGAAAAACGGGCGCTCGGCGTGCTCGGCGTAGTGGCGTTCGGCGAGCTCGCGCGACAGCGTCATGGCCACCATCGCCACGATCCCCAGGCCCTTGCGCTCCATACGCGAGATGATCTCGCCGCTGAGCGAGGCCGCAAAGGCGTCGGGCTTGACCAGGATCAGCGTGCGTTCCACGGGATGATTTCCTCTCCGTTAAGGGTTTTTGCTCGACGCCGCGTCTCCTCCACGAGTGCGTGCGTCACGCACGGCGGCTGCCGTGCAGCCGCTTATATACCGGAGCCGGAGCCCGATGCGCTCGCCGGCCGCTGACCGCTCGCCGGTCGCGCCGGGGCAGGCACACGCTCCGGCGCGGGCGGAGCCGGTGGGCGAGCGGGCTTGCCGTCGGCGCGCTGACCCTCGCGACGAGTATCGCGCTGGCTGGGACGCTGGCCATCTATCGCCCGAGCCTGCTGGGCGTCGCGGGCGACTGGACGCTCGGCACCGCGCTCTGGCGGCCGCGACCCTTCGCGCGGGATCTCCGAGCGTTGCCGCGAGCTGCGCTTGCCCGTCCGCCGCGACGGCGCGCGCGTGCTTGGCACCTCGGTCTCGCAGAAGGGGCAGATCGTCCATGCCCGGTCCAGTGGGCGTGAGCAGCTGGTACAGCGGTCCTTGAGCTTTCGCAGACAGCTGGGGCAGCGCACGTACTCGGCCTCGATCGGATAGTCGCAGTGCGGGCACAGCGACGACTCCAGCTGGTGCAGACGCAGCTTGGTGGTCTCAAACTCAAGTTCACGTTCGCGCGCGTCCTCGAGTGTTTCGGTTGGCCGCACGATCAGGTACAGCAGCGTGCCCAAAAACGGAATCAGCGACGCGGCGGTGGCAAAGCCGGTGAGCATCGAGTCCTCGATCCGGCGCCGCGAGTCCACGTAGGTCCAGTAGACGAGCGCGACGTAGAGCAGCAATGCGAACAGGATCAGCAGATCCACGACAAGCGTCACGCCTGTGCTTTCGATCCCGAAATATGCGAGGGGGGGCATCGAGGTGACGCGAGCTTAGAGGAACAGTCGGCCGAAACCGTAACCCGCTGCGAAGGAGACGAGGATGATCACTGCCACCGTCACCGCCACGACCTTGACCATCGTGAACAGACTGGGACCTTCATCCATGGGGCCGAACTCGTATGGCTCGCGCTCAGCCGGCATGGGTTGACCCCTGGATGGAAGCGATCTCCGTTGACACTGTGCCTGCCCTGTTACGTCCCTCGGTGACGTCCTCGCGATCGCGCACTGTGCGCAACAGCTCCCCAACAAGGTAGACCGAACCGCAGGCGAGCACAATCCCCCCGGACTGCTCGGCCCACTGCCAGGCGGCGGCCAGGGCCTGCTCGGACCGTGGCTCGCACGTACAGGCCGTGAAACCGAGCTGGCCCGCCAGCGACTGAAGCGCCGACGGAGAGAGCGCACGTGGCGTCTGAGGCGCGGTAAACCAGGCGCGCTCGCTGATCGGCAGCAGCGTCTTGAGCATCCCCACGGCGTCCTTGTCGTCGAGTACGCCGAGGACCAGTCCCAGCGGACGGTCGAGCTGGAGCGCAGCAACCGAAGCGGCAAGCACCACGGCTGCATCGGGGTTGTGCGCCGCGTCCAAGATGGTCAAAGGCCGCTCACAGACGGTCTGCATACGCCCCGGCACGACCGTGTCGCGAGCCGCAGCCAGGAGTGCCGACTCGCTGACGCCGCGCCCGACTGCTGCCAGGTAGTGCTCCGCTGCCGCCTTGGCAAGGCCGAAGTTATGTCGCTGAAACGCCCCTGCTGCGGCGAGTGCCCCTCCGGCTTGCTCGAACCGCGTCCGCCGCGGCGCGCGCGGGGCCTGGGAGGCCCACGGCTCGGCCACGACCAGGCGTGCCGGGTCCTGCCCGACTGCGGCGCTGGCCAGCGCCATCACCTCCTCGGGCAGGCCGGCGCCTACCACCAGCGTCGCGTCCGGGCCCACAACGGCAAGCTTCTCAGCGGCGATGTCCGCCACCGTGGGGCCAAGCCAGCGGGTGTGCTCCAGCCCCACGTTGGTCAGAACACAGACCCGGGCGTCCAGCACATTGGTTGCGTCAAAGCGCCCCCCCAGGCCCGCCTCGATCGCAGCGACCTCAACGCGCTGGCGCCGGAGCTCCCAGAAGGCCGCCGCGGTGATCAGCTCAAACTGCGTCACGTGGTCGTCGGCGACCAGGGTGTGGTTGACGTGGGCAGTGGCTGCAGCGGCGCGCTGCACCGCAGCGGCGAAGTCCGACGGTGTGACATCGCGCTCGGCCACCTGGATCCGCTCCGTGTAGGAGATCAGGTGGGGTGAGAGATAGGTGCCCGTGCGCAGGCCGTGGCGCTGGAGGATGGCGGCGATCATGCGCGTGGTCGAGGACTTGCCGTTGGTGCCCACGACGTGGATGCAGTCAAATCGCACCTGCGGGGAGTCAAGCGCGGTCATCAGGCGGCGCATCCGGTCCAGGCCGAAGCGCATGCCAAACAGCTCCAGGGCCCGCAGATGGTCTTCGGCCTCGGTCAGACTCCACGCCGAGAGTGAGGGAGCGCCGGGCATCCCGGCAGATGAGGCTGCGCCTGTCAAAGCGCTCCCAGCTCGCGTTTGAGCAGCTCGAGCTTTGCCCGTTCGGCCTCCACAACATCGGCCGGTGCCTTGGCCAGAAAGCCTGGGTTTGAGAGCTTGGTCTCGGCTCGCGCTATCGACTCCGCCAGCCGCTCGGCCGCGCGCTCGCGCCGCTGGGCAAGCCCCTGCAGGTCCAGGCCCTCCCCGGCGACAATGTCGATGGCGCCGCCCGGGATTGGCACGCTTGCCGCGGCATGCCCGCCGCCGTTGGCGCTGTCGGCGAGGTCCAGCCGTGCCAGTCGTGCGATTGCCGAGATCGTGTTGTCATACCCCGGGGCGTCCAGTCGTGCGGCCAGTCGTGCTGCGGGCCGAACACCGGCGCCATCGCGAAACCCGCGCACACGCACGATCGCCTCGATGGCACGCCCGAGCTCATCCTCGGCATCGATGTCGATCAACTCCTCGCGCACCGGTGGGTAGGGGCTGCCGGCCAGCAGCTCGGTACCGCCGAGCTGCGCCCACAGCTCCTCAGTCACGAACGGGATCACGGGGTGCGCCACCGCGAGCGTCTCGCGCAAGACGTGCACGAGAGTCGATGAGACCGCGCGGCGGTCTGCCCCATCGTCGGTAGCTTGCGCGTCGCGGCCGTCGTCTGCTCGCGCCAGCCGCGGCTTGACCAGCTCCAGGTACCAGTCGCAGAGCTCGGCGTAGATGAACTCGTACAGTCCCAGGGCGGCGTGGGAGAAGTCGAACGTCTCGATCCGTTGCGCCTGCGCCGCCTTGATGCGTTGCAGGCGCGAGAGTATCCAGCGGTCCTCGATGGTCTGCGGGGCGGCGGCGGCATCGCCACCCAGGACCTCCGGGTCGGCGGCCACAAGGACGAAGCGCACGGCGTTGAACAGCTTGGTGGCCAGCGCCTGGCCCTGCTTGATCTTCTCCTCCGAGTAGCGCACGTCCTGGGTGGAGGACATCGCCAGCAGGCCGAACCGCACCGCATCGGCGCCGTGGGCATCGATCTCGACGAGCGGGTCGATCCCGGTGCCCAGCGACTTGGACATGCGCCTACCGTCGGGCGCCTGGATCACCGAGTGCACGTACACGTCAGAGAACGGCTCGCGGCCGGTGAACTCGATCCCCATCATGATCATGCGCGCGACCCACAAGAAGAGGATGTCGCGGGCGGTGACAAGAACGTTGGTGGGATAGAAGGCGCGAAGCTGCGCTGTCTGGTCGGGCCAGCCGAGCGTTGCAAAGGGCCATAGCGCCGACGAGAACCAGGTGTCGAGCACATCGTCGTCCTGGCGCACCGGCCCCCCGCAGCGCTCGCACCGCTCCGGCGCGACGGTGGCGACGTGCACCTCGGCGCACTCGTCGCAGTAGTAGACGGGCAGACGGTGTCCCCACCACAGCTGGCGCGAGACACACCACGGGCGGATGTTGTCCATCCACTCCAGGTAGACGCGCTGGTTGCTCTCGGGCACGATGCGCACGCGGCCCTCTTGCACGGCGCTGACGGCAGGTGCAGCGAGCGCTTCCATGTTCATGAACCACTGCAAGGAGATCAGCGGCTCGATGCGTACGCCGGAGCGGTGCGAGTAGGGGACCTCGTGGTCATGGGGCTCGGCGGCCACGATCCGGCCCTCCGCTTGCAGCGCGGCCACGACGGCGGCCTGCGCCTCGGCGACCGTCATCCCCGTATACGGCGACCCGGCCTGATCGGTCATGCGGCCGTCCTCGCCGATCACCGAGATCACGTCCAGGCCGTGGCGCTGGCCGATCTCAAAGTCGTTGGGGTCGTGCGCGGGTGTCACCTTCAGCTGGCCCGTGCCGAAGTCTGTCTTGACATAGTCGTCGGCGATGATCGGCAGGCGCCGGCCGACCAAGGGCAGGATCGCGGTGCGCCCGATGAGGTCGGTGTAGCGCTCGTCTGAGGGATTGACCGCAACCGCAGTGTCCGCGAGCATCGTCTCCGGACGCACAGTGGCGATCGTGACCGTGCCCCCACCCTCCAGGTCGTAGCGGATCGAGTAGAGCGTGTCGGTCTGCGGCCGGCTCTCGACCTCCAGATCGGAGATCGCCGAGCGGCTCCCGGGATCCCAGTTGACGATGTAGCGATCGCGGTAGATGTAGCCCTTGCCGTAGAGCGCAACGAAAGCCTCCACGACCGCGCGCGCGTAGTCCGCGTCCAACGTGAAGCGCTCATGGGTGTAATCACAGGAGGAGCCCAGGCGCTTGAGCTGCTCGACAATCTCGCCGCCGTAGTGCGATCGCCACTCCCACACGCGCGCCACGAACGCCTCGCGGCCCAGCTCAGTCCGCGAGATGCCGTCCGCCGCGAGCGTCTTCTCCACGCGCGTCTGCGTGGCGATGCCGGCATGGTCGGTCCCCAGGATCCACTTCGTCCGCTGTCCGCGCATACGGTGGTAGCGGATGAGCACGTCCTGGATCGAGTTGTTCAGAGCGTGGCCCATGTGCAGCGATCCCGTCACGTTCGGCGGCGGGATCGCGATCGAGTAGTTCTCGGCCGCGTCGCCGGCGGGCTCCGGTGAGAACAGGCCGCTGGCCAGCCAGCGCTCTGTGATCCGCGGCTCCACCTCCGCGGGCTCGAAGCGGGCGGCCTCGGACATCGCTACTAAAGCGGGCTCGCGACGACCAGGCCGTCGGCGCGCACCGTGGCCGCGCCCTCTGCCCTGAGGTCAGAGGCGAACTCGTCGATCTTGCGCTTGGGGCCGGTGACCGTAAACGCAATCTGGCTGGTGAGCAGATGGGGATGCTCGACGATCGAGCACTCCAGGCCCAGCGCCTGCGCACCGCTGCTCATCGCGGCCTCGAAGTCGGCTCGGACGAGCCT
>CAJCIJ010000223.1 GCA_903970315.1 Actinomycetota bacterium | reverse complement strand
CCGCCACGCTCGCTCCCATCGGCACAGGGTCCTACGTGCTGACCGTCACAAATACCAGTCCGGAAACGATCGCCGACTTCGCTGTCGACTCGGGTGAAGAATCCCCCGCTACAAACGTTGTGCCCAGTCCGGCCTGCGTCGTAAGCACGGTCCCCTTCGGACCGGGGTCGATTTTGTGCAAGATCGCGATCGCACCAGGCGCTTCGGGAGAGATGTGTTACACCGGCCACGCGCTTCTGCCCCTGTTTCCTGGCGAATCGGTGCTCGTCGAGTCCGCTGGGACGAAATGGCACATCGCTTTCAGCGCATCACCAGCTGTGGGATCGTGCCCCCTGCCCGGGTTCAAGGGGGGGTCGAGCGGCACTGGCGGAACAGGCAAGTGCGTCGTGCCGAATCTCAAGGGCAAGACCCTCATAGCAGCCGAGAAAGCGATCACGCAGGCGCACTGCGCGGTCGGCCAAGTCAAGAAAGGCAAATCCAGCCACGTCAAGAAGGGACACGTGATTTCGCAAAGTCCCACTGCTGGCAAAGCGCTGTCCCGGGGCGCGAAGGTGAGCCTCGTGGTCAGCAAGGGGCACTAAACAATCGGCGCGAGACCGCGGCCGATAGCACCCGGGGCTAATGACCTCCCGGATGTGATGTACGTCGACGCGCTAGTAGCTGAAGACGGTCGTGTCGCTCCCCGCCCACTCCCACATCGGCGTCGCGCCCGCGATCTTGGCGTTCGGGACCTTCTCCGCGTCGCCGAGGTTGCGGGACTCGACGCAGATCGGGCACAACCACAGCTCGCCGCCGCCGTCCGCGAACTGCTCAAAGAGCTGCTCGAGCGGCGGGCAGCCCTTGCAGGCGACGCCTTGGGCCTCGCCAGGCACTCCGAGCCGGACAGCCTCCTTCGTCGCCCAAATGACGACCTGCTTGCCCTGGCTCAGCGCGGCGGTCGCGACGAGGAAGGCGACCGTGACACGCTCGGCGTCCTCGAGGCCGGTCGCGAGATTGACGAGTGCCTTGTCGTTCACTGTCCCCTCTATCACCGCCTCCTCGTTTGCACGATCGGTCGTGCGGTTGATCATACGACCTGACCCCTGCTTTCCGCAGCCAGGCGGGCGTCCGAGGAAGCAGGCGCAGCGCTAGCGCTCCGGACGAGGACCGGCACTCTCGCCCGGCTGGATCGAGACGCCTACTTTGCCATGGGAAAGCAGAAGCCTGAGCCCGGTCGGACTGGCTGTCGAGATTCGTCCAAGGCGATCGTCTACTCGGCTATAGGGCCGACAGTCGCTCAGCTTCGCTAAGCGGCGACTGCGGGCGCGCGGTTCTTCAGAGGCTGCAACCGTGTTTCTTGTCGAGCGCGGCCGTCTCGGTCCGCTTCGCCGCTCTGGTGGAGCGCGGGTGTGTCCTGGCCCAGGCTCGGTAGATCCGCTTGCACTTCGCCGGCGGCCAGTCCGAGGTGCCGCTTGGTGCGTCCGGCGCCCGCGTGGCGTCGATCCGTTTCCCCGTGATCTTGCCCTTCGCTTCGCCCGGTTCAGGTTCGATCGGCGCGTTGGGTGCGTTGGAGTGAGGGTTGAATGGCTGCCATGTGCCAGCAAATTCGTTCTTGTTGTTCGCAGTGGAGAATTTCACGATGATTTCGTTGTAGCCTCGGCAGCCTTCGCATGTCTGCCTGAATGTCGCGGACCCGTCACCTGCAACTGTCACGTTCTTGGCGTAGAAGCCTTTGCCCACGCCGCCCATGGCGATGTTGTAGGCGTACGGGGGCTTCTCGCCGGGCGTTACGGGCGTGAATGTCCACGTGGCGCCGCAAGGTGTGTAGCCACAGGCCGTCGATTCGGTGGTCCACGTGCCGCCAATCCACGGCCAGGTGGAGGGCGCCGCACTGGCGTTCCCAAGCACGAGCAATAAGCTGCCCCCAAACACGAGACACACGGCGATCACCTGCAAGAACTTCCCCCACACCCGCGTTCGCATGGCGCCTCCGATACTGCCGTGGACCCTAGCGTCCGGAGACTACCAGAGCCCCGTCGGAGTGAGCACTGATTTGGGCAACCCGTTCCCGAGCGACGGAAGCAGACCTACCGCTCTCCGCCGTGACGCACCAGCAGCCCACCCACGACGAGGGCTTCGCGGGTGGTCCCCCGCATAACGCCGCACTAGTTCTTCGGAGCCGAGCACGCCCGCCACCACTACCTCCGCACACGATCGCCTTGGACGAGCAGCAGCACTCTCGCCTAGATACCGGGCGTACCCGCCGCCTTTGGCGGCACCAATGCTGGAAGCGGTCACCACTGCTGTTATTGGCCGCGAGGCCGCTGAGGCGGCCATCGAGTTTCGGGTCTGCGCCTTTTCACACCCGCTACTGACCCCAACCGCCCTGGACCGGCCAACGACTTTCGCTCGTGGGCGAGCAGCTCGGACAAGGAGGCGAAGCCGACGCCTCCGATGCACCTAACGGCGGCCACCGGCCGCAACCACTCCCGGCGCCCGCGTCACCTTCGGACCCGCGCGCCCTACGCCAGCGACACGCGCGGCCCCTTACCGCTGCTCACGGCTCGGTCGCCCGGCCGAGCCCGGTCATCCCGCGCAGCGATGACACAGCGATCGCACAGCACCCGCGGGGTCGTGCATGTGGTCTGTTCGGACGTTCTGCTGTGCGTCGGCTGGGGTGCGAACGGCAGCGAGGTCGCGGCGCAGCAGCGGCCTGGGCGCTACCGGGTGAGTCGGCTCAGGTGGCCGCGACGACGACCGCGTAGCCGTTGCCTTGGAAGGACTCCAGGGCGTTGCGACGTGCGCGCTTGCCGATCAGCTGCGGCTCGTGGCCGCCGGGTGTGATGTCGATCGCGAGCTCGACCCCGAGCGCGTCTGAGATGCGCAGGAGCATCGGGAACGTCGGGTTGTGCTCCCCGCTCTCCAGCCGCGCGACGGCTGGCTGGCTCATCTTCAGTCGCTTGGCCAACGCGGTCTGGCTGAGGCTGTGCTCTGCACGGTAGGCGATCACCTTCACGGCCACCGCGCGAGCCAGGGCCGTGCGCTCCCACTCCCTGCGGTACTCGGGGTCGGCGTCGAGGTGCTCGGCGAGCACCTCCTCGTGAGTGGGCAGATCGGACAGCTTCACGCCGAGCAACTATATCAAACTTGTGATAGCCCCGCCGTGCGTCACCGCTCGATCTCGGCGAGCCGTGCCTTGGCCGCGCTTACGGCGCTGTCGAACCCTGCCTTGTCCTTCTGGGCCTCGGGGGCCACGGCGCCGATCACGTACACGTCGCCGATGCGTTCGTAGATGCACCGCCACGGGCTGCGCCCTGCCCGCGGGCGCAGCTCACGCAGCGAGCCGCCTGGGTCGCCCATGACCTTGCTGGAGTGCGGGAAAGGGAGCGTCGGGCCGAGCGAGGCCAGCTTGTCCACCGCGTTGTCGATCGCCTTGCGCTCCTGTTCCGGTACCGCGTCCGCCTCGGCTCTGGCCTTCGGGTGATAGCGAACCCGCCAGGAGCCGTGCGGCGCCGGTGGTTGGCGCGCCGCCTCGGAGCCTCTCTTGCGCTTGCTCATCTTCCACGCGCTGAGCCCGAGGTCGAATCGATCATGGACACAACGCTATGAACGTTGACGGACGAACAACGCCACCCGCACGCGTCCTCCCGCCATCTGTGCGCCCCGACGGCCGGGGTCCGTTGTGCGTGAGTTTGGTACCCACGGGTGGTACCCACGAGCCCGGATGCCATCCGCCGCCCTACCCCGGAAACAGCAAAACCCCCGAAAATCAAGGGGTTTTGCCTAAAGCGGATGAAGGGATTCGAACCCTCGACCTTCGCCATGGCAAGGCGACGCTCTAGCCAGCTGAGCTACATCCGCG
>CAJCIJ010000222.1 GCA_903970315.1 Actinomycetota bacterium | reverse complement strand
GCACTTTCGACGCGCTCATCGCCAGTCACGTAGTTGAGCACACACCCGATCTGCTGGCCTTTCTCGACAGTGCCGAAGTCCTGTTGAAGCGGGAGGGCGTTGTCGTGCTTGCCATTCCCGACAAGCGTTACTGCTTCGATTATTTCCAGCCCCTGACAACGACTGGGCAGATTCTAGAGGCTCATGCCGAACGGCGCCATCGACACACGCGAAGGTTGGCTTTCGATCACTACGCCTATTTGGTGCACGATGGCGGCGCCGGAGCGTGGGGGCAACACCCCCTCCGAGCCCTGGATCTGCCATATCCCCTGGAAGAGGCAAGGCGGCTGTTCGACGCGTTCGAAAGCGGCAGCGACTATATCGATCTGCACGCTTGGAGATTTTCGCCCTCAAGCTTCGAGCTTTTGCTGCTTGAACTTGCAAGGCTTGGCGAAACGGACTGGCTCGTCGACAGTATAACGGAGGCGCGCGGGTGCGAGTTCTACGCCTGGCTACGTCGTGGCGGAAAAGAAGTTGCTAAAGCGCTCTCGGCTGAAGACCTCGCACAGAAGCGCCTGCTCCTGCTGAGGCGCATGCTGCTGGAGACCCGCGAACAAATCGATTTCATGACTGCAGGCGAGGAGAACTCGTCAACCCAGCGTCACTGATCGGCAATCGTCCACCCACCTCCCAAAGCCTTGTACAGACCGACGAGATCCGTCTCGATCTCGGTCTCGCTCTGGGCGAGGTTATCTTCACCCTGCAGGAGTGAAGCTTCCGCTGCAATCACGTTGAGAAAATCGGTCGCACCCTGCTGGTAGCTCTGCTGTGCCGCCCCGAGCGCGTCCCGGTCCTTCGCGACCGCAGTCGCGACCAGATCATGCCGCTCCTGCGCCGTTGCGTAGGCGGTCAGCGCGTCGTCCACGTCCTGCCAGGCGGCGAGGACCGTGTCCCGGTAGTCGAGCGCCGCCTCCCGCTGTTGAGACCGGCGAAGCCGCAGGTTTCCGCGCAGCTGGCCGCCCTGAAAGATGGGCAGGTTGAAGGTGGGACCGACGGTCGCCTCGAGATCCGGCATCGAGAACGCGTTGACGAAATCCCGGCCCTGCAACCCGGCATTCCCCATCAGCGTGATGTCCGGATAGAAGGACGCGACAGCGACCCCGGTCTCCGCCGTCGCCGCATGCAGCCGTGCCTCCGCCTCCCGGATATCGGGCCGCCGCCGGAGCAATGTCGACGGCAGGCCGATGGGCACCGTGGGCGGCGCAAGCGGCAGCGCCACAACCGGGGTGAGTTCGCCCTCTAACGCGCGGGGCGGTTCCGCCAGAAGATAGCCGATCGCGTTGATGAGGCGCGCGGCCTCGGCCCGGAGCGCCGGCAGCTCCGACGCAATGGTCGCCTGCTGCGCCTCGGCATTGGCGATGTCCAGGGTCGTCGCGACGCCGTTCGCGAACTGGTCGCGCACCAGCGCGAGGTCATGATTGGCGAGAGCGAGGTTCCGCCGGGTGATCGCCGCCCGCACCTGCGTGCCGCGCAGCTGCATGTAGTCCTGCGCCAGATCGGCGATGGCACGCAGCGCGATCGCGTGTCGGGCTTCGATCTCGGCCTCGGTATCCGCCCGCTGGGCTTCCACCGCCCGTCTCACCCGGCCGAACAGATCGAGCTCCCAGGAGGATTGAAGGGCGTTCGTCCACAGGCTGAAGCCCAAGGGTGCACCCGGGACCGGCTCGACAAGGGAGATGAAGCCGTGCGGGCTCTCCCGCGTGAAGGTGTATTGCGATTGCTCGGTGATATGCGGCAGCCCTTGCGATGCGGCCACCTGGGTCTGGGCCTGAGCCTGCTGCACCCGTTCAAGCGCGCTGGCGAGGTCGATGTTCTGCCGCGACAGCCGGCTCACGAGCGAGGTCAGCTCCGGATCGTCGAAACTCCTCCACCATCGCTCGTCGACGGGTCCGCCGTAGGTGACGCTGCCGACGTCGCTGGGCTCACCACCCCAGGCGGCGGGATTATCCGTCTGCGGCTGATGAAAGTCCGGCCCGACCGTACAGGCTGCCAGGGACGCCGCGACGATGGCGAGCAGCGCGAAAGCCCATTGCCCCGTCAATTCGCCGTCACCCGCGCGTCGCTGCCGTTCTGGCGCGCGACGACGTTGGCGAGGCCAGTATGGACGGTCGTCTCCACCGAAAGGCCGAGGCGCAGAAGCCTGGCCAGCGGCTGGTTTGGCGTCAGCACGATCTTCACCGCCAGGCGTTGCACGATCTTGGTGAAGTTGCCGGTCGCGTTGTCGGGTGCGATGGGTGAGAACACAGCGCCGGAGGCGGGAGCGACGCTGTCGACGACGCCGTTCAGAAAGATGTCGTAGGCGTCGACGTGAATGCGGACGGGCTGCCCCGGCAGCATGTGGCGCAGCGCCAGTTCGCGGTAGTCCGCCTCGATGTACACGTCATCGAGCGGCACCAAGACCATCATCGCCGCACCCGGCGTGACGTAATTGCCGACCTGGACCGACTTTTCACCGATCATCCCGTGCATCGGCGAGACGATGCGCGTGTAGGACAGGTTGAGCCGCGCCTGGTTGAGCGCCGCCTGGTCCGCCAGCACGGTCGCCTCCGCGGAGGCGCGTTGTGCCTTAAGCACGTCGAGCTGATGTTGCGACGCCTGCAGCGAGGCAATGGCCGCCGCCAACTGGGCCTGCTGCACGCGCAATGTGGCCTGCCCCTGCTGAGCCTGCTCCTTGGGTCCGGCGCCGACCGCCGCGAGATTCGTGTAGCGTCGCGCATTGGCCTCGGCCAAGCCGAGCTGAGCGCGCACCTCGTCGGTCTGCGCGCTGTTCTCGTCGATCTCGGATGGCTGCCGGGCAATGAGCGCGGAACTGTTCTGCACCCCGGCCTGGTCGCGGGCGAGTTGCGCCTCCGCCTGGTTTACGGAGGTCTGGAAAT
>CAJCIJ010000221.1 GCA_903970315.1 Actinomycetota bacterium | reverse complement strand
CACAGCGGCAACGCAACTCGACAGGCCCAGTCACACGCCATGAACCCGCGCTCCTGGTCGTGCCCGTCGTTTGCCGTTGCCTCTTGGCGTGCAATGTTCGCCGGGTCAAGCGTCCACGCTTTGAGTGCGTCGCGGCCGGCCTGGTCGGTGCTGTCTTGAAACCGTCGCAGAAACGCGCTGATAACCGGCGAGCAGTTCTCGGGATGGTCGGTCCAGTCTTGGCCCGTGACATAGGCGAACGCCTCTCGATCACAGAACTCGCCTGGTGCGCAGTCATCCGGTGGCCTGTTGTGGCTCCCAACGCTCAGTGGGATGTCCTTGACGGCTTCGAGTCGATCTAGTAGGAGCGGGCTCATGGGGTCGTCCTTTCGGTCATGCTGCGGTTAGGGGTGGTCATGTCTGCGCCGCCAGCGTCACGTAGATATCTGGGGACATGTCGGCCTGCCATGCCAGAGCCTCCAGCGGCGTTTGCACCGTGGGAGGCACGCGCTCCCAGTACACCTTGAACTCGCCGTCGGGCTCCGCAGTTGAGTTGACCATCTCGACCATCTGCATCGGACCGTCCTCGTCCGGCGCCACCGGCAGACGCCAGAGCTTGCCCCAATCGTCAGCGGACACCATCTCGGCCTTCAGTTCGCGCATGTAGCGCTCCGCGCCGAAGCGTTCCATCATCACGCGACGGACCTCGGCGTTGGCCTCGTCGCGGATCTCCGTGGCTCTCAGCGTGTCGGGTACCTCCACGATCTGCCTGCTGACGCGCACGCCGTGGACAGCCCAGACCGCCCACGAGTCACGGCAGAGGATCGCGGGGCCAGTGTCGTTGTGCAGGCGTCCCTCGTCGTCAAGCGTCTGCACCAGCGGTCGCTCGCACATCCAGACGATGCCGTTACGCGGGCGCCACCAGCCGCAGGAGCGGCCTACCTCAAGCCACAGATCCAGATCAGCGCTCTGCTGCTCGCCGACGTTGACGCCGAGTTCGTCGCGGCAGTAGGCATAGTGCGCCCACCACGCGAGCGAGTGCTGGCCGCCCATCCACCAGGTCCAGTACCACAGGATCTCATCGAGCGTCGTTGACGCTGAGGGTTGCGAGTCGCGCAGCGAGCCGCGCAGCGAGTCGCGCAGCGAGTCGCGCAGCGAGACGCCCAGCGAGCCGTCCAGCGAGTCGCCCAGCGAGTCGCCCAGCGAGTCGCGCAGCGAGTCGCGCAGCGAGACGCCCAGCGAGCCGTCCAGCGAGTCGCCCAGCGAGTCGCCCAGCGAGACGCCCAGCGAGCCGTCCAGCGAGTCGCCCAGCGAGTCGCCCAGCGAGCCGCGCAGCGAGCCGTCCAGCGAGTCACCCAGCGAGTCGTCCAGCGAGACGCCCAGCGAGTCGCGCAGCGAGTCGCGCAGCGAGGCGCGCAGCGAGTCACCCAGCGAGTCGCCCAGCGAGGCGCCCGTTGCGACGCTAAGGCGCCGCAACGCGAAATACGTCAGCACCATCGTCGCCGGGCCGTTGCACCAGACGATCGGAGGACACTCCACGCCGATGCGAGCACACATCGCACGCACCGCCGCCTCGGCTCGTGGCCGGTCAGCGGGCGACGTGTCCATGCCGATGCGCAGCCACTCGTCACGCCATTCCGTGACGCGCTTTTCTTGGGTCGGCGTCAGCTCCATCAGTTTGCGCTTCGGCGCCGACGGCCGGGTGTAGGTGATTGGAGTCACCATGCTCAGTCCATCACCTGCACGGGGCGCTCCGGGGCGTACTCGCGCTTGTTGCGCACGATCCAGTTGCCCGGTGCGAGGGTGATCGGATCGTGCTCGTCGTGGACCACTTGGACCTCTGTCTCGACGGCCAAGAAGCGGTCAGCCATCTCCTCTAGGTCCGCAGGCGCGAACAGCTCCGCGTCGGTGTCGAGCACGCAATGGGCGTGGCCGGTGGCCTCACCCTCCGCGAGCACGATACGCCCACGCGAGTCGCGCTTGACTGGTCTTGCACCGTTCGGGATCTCGCCCGTCGGGATGATGAGCACGTCGCCCTGCCTGACTGGTCTGCGTTGCATTGCGGTTCCTTTCGATCAGGCCGCGCCAGATGGCGAGGCCGGGTTTTGGCGCCAGTCGTGACCCTTGACCTCCACTGGGAGGGTCAGGCCACGGAGACGTGAAGCGGTGGTGGTCATCGTGCGAGCCGATCGCGGTAGGCACTGTCGGGTGCGGGCTTGCGGTCAAAGCTCACACGGAAGGTGCACTCATCGCAGGCCACGGACTCCCGTAGGTCTCCGGGGTTGGTGGTGTATTCCAGGGTGCCTGTGCAATCCGGTTCGGGTAGTCCACCACCGACGTGGCGGTCAATCCACTCTTGGTGTGTCATGTAGGCGGCGTTTATGGTCATGCGAACCGCCTTGACTCGCCCGCAATGCGCAACATGTGGAAGTCATTGCCGCCCAGACGATCAGCCAAGCTCTCTCCCCACGGCGCCGGCCAGTGCTCGGCCAGCTCTGATGGGGATAGGTTTGTCGTCACCAACAGTGGCGTGCCGCGCTCGATCCGTTCGTCAATGCAGGCCAGCAGCCTTTCGGAGGCGTAGGGAGTTCCCCGGACCTTGTCGATGTCATCGAGCACTAGAGCATGGCCGCCATGCAGGATCGTGGCGATGTTTTCGCGTTGGTGGGCCTCTTTGCCGTCGCCGGCCAGGGCCACAAGATCAGCAGCCTTGAGGTATCGGGCGGACTTGTCAGCGCCGACGCGCAGCAGGGTTGCCGATGCCGCGAGTGTGGTCTTGCCGACTCCAACGGGACCGACGATCAGAAGGTGGCGCCACTCACCCGATGCCCACTTGCTCGCCGCCTCGTTTAGTGCCGGCGCGAACTTGGCGACGATCGCCGATGCTCGCAAAGCCGGGCGCAGGCCAGAGCGCTCAATGAGTTCAGCGCGACGCTGCTCGGCGCGCTCTCGTGCTGCTTGAGCGTCATAGGCGTCGATGCACTCGGAGTGCCAGCCCGGTGCGTCGAAGCCTGTCGCGTTGCCGCAACCGTGGCAGATGTACCCCCGCTTGGCGCCTTCGGCAATGACGGTCGTCATCGGTCGTGGAGCACGGCGGCGGGTCATACCTGCACCATCAGGTCTGGCTCGCGGTCGAACCGGGAGCGGTCAGCGACGGGGGTGGAGGTACGCGACTTGCGAGCGTCGTACTGGCCGTAGATTTCGGTCCAACTTTTACGAACGCGGTTGATGTTCGCGGCCGGGCCTGCCCAGAACGTGTGCGCCTTGGCCCACAGCAGCACGTCGCGCAGCTTGTCGCGGTCAACGTTGGCGAGCAACCATTTAGCGCTGGCGATCTGCGTTTTGCCCCAACGACGGTTTGTGCTGCCCCATAGCTCGGCATGCCAGGTTAGGAACTTGTCAACCCGCTCATCCAATTTTGGCTCCGAACGTAGTGAGGAGCTTTTCTTAGGAACGGGTACGGGTACGGGGTTGGATTCTGCTTGAGCATCTGCTTGGCGTCTGCTTGGCGTCTGCTTGGCGCGTGCTTTAGCGCTTGCTTGACCACCTGCTTGACCTGCGCTTCGCTTCTGCGCGCGGCGTGCCTCATTCTCGGCCTTGGTGAACTGGTAATCGCCGTAGTCATGCACCCGGTATCCACCAGGCGCCGGCTCCCATAGAGCGGCCTTCACAAGCCACTCCGCGACCCATTCAGGGTGCAACTCCTCGGAGAGCGCGCCACACGTTGCGGAGAGCGTGTAAAGCTGCCCATCATCGGCCACCATCTCGAAATCAGCGAGCGAGCGAGCGATGGCGCGGGGGATGAATCCGTCCGTCTCGTTGCGGTTGCAATAGGCCAGTCCAGCGAGCCAAATACCCCAGCCGAGCGGTCCCACCTGCGCGAGCTTGGGGTGCTCGCTAAAGCGGTCGTCGATCTTGACCCACGTCACGCCGGCCACCGACCCGTTATCATGCGACCAACTCATCGAATGTCGGCGCCGGCCTCTCAAATAGCTGCCCCTGAGCGTCGCCGGGGTCATGGGATAGGGCGACGCTCAGGGGCTGGGTGCTGTATCGCTCAGACTCGGCACCCAGCGGGAGGCTGGTGGGGGAGGAGGGCGGCGTCATGCCTGAGCCAGCCTCCCGCTCGATGTCGATGTCCTGTGTGAGTACGTACCGCGAGCACCCCTGACGGATGCGCGTGGTCTCGATGATCGCCCCGCGCGCACGCAGCTCCATAATCCGAGCGGAGTAGCGCGAGCCGCAGCCTGCTTGCCAGAAGTCGTGGGTGGTCGCGCCCTCGGCGCCGGCCTCTCGCAGCAGTTGAAGGCACTTGGTGGTGGAAGGCTTCACGGGCATGCCTCCGGGTATCCGTAGAGCTCCAGAGCATCCGCAAGCGCCCGCAAGCCGGTGGAAGTAATGCGGACCATGTGGCCGGGGCTTCGGCGCTCGTCAGCAGCCGCCAGCCACCCGCGACGCATGCAGGACTTGATCGATCGCGAGGTTGGATGCACGTAGGCTGCTCCCGGGCTGCCCACGGAGCGCAGGGCGGCGTACTGATTGGTGGTCGGAGGCTTCACGATGCGCGCTCGATCCACTTGGCACACACCGGACCACCAAGCTCGGAGCAGACCGCACAGTGGGGGTTGTGTGCCGTGCGAGTATGGGCGCAGCGTCCGCAGACCTCCAGACCACGGGCGCACCGCTGGCAATACTCCGAGCCCACCGGGAAGGCTTCATCGAGCCTGCTGATCTCACAGCCGGGGCAGTGGTGGGTGGTCATCGGGTCGCTTCCATCTCTAGCTTGAGTGCGGACAGGATCGACCGCTGCGCCTCAATCTCTGCCTTGATGTCACGTATGCGAGCTTCCAGGCGGTTGCGCTGCGCCAGCAGGGTCCGGTGGGCGCCGAGTAGTTGCGGGGGCATGTCACGACGGCCCAGGCGCTCTCGCATGGCCTCGGATGGCATCTTGCTTCCACCCTCCTCCTGCTTCTGGTAGAGACCCGTCTCGAAGGTGTCCATCCAATCCTCGTACTGCTCTTGGACTCCGACGACACGCTCGCCATTCGCATCGACATACCCGTCCAGGGTGCGAGCGGCCTTAGCGAGTTCCTCGGAGCGTTTGCCAAGCTCACGGGCGAGCGCGTCAAGGCGGTTGGTTGCGTCGATGACCTCGGCCATTACTTGACCTTCACCGTGGCCTTCCGTGGTCCCTGCTCCGCCTCACGCGCGATCTCAGCGAGCGCCTGCGCAGCAGCCGGCACCTTGGACAGCGCCTTGATCCCAGCGGCTACAGGAGCAGTCACAGGACGCGCCTCGCGGATCGTGGCGGCTACACCGCCGAGCGTCACCGTGGCTTCGTTGAGCACCTCCACGATCTTGTGAGGGTCCGCCGACCACGGGATTTCACACTCGATGATGACTCGGCGCTTGAGGGCTTTGGACGCGGCTGCTTCGGAGATAACCTCACCCTCTACTAGACCTTGAAGGCACGCGCCAAGCTCGTCGGTTAGGTAGACCACCGATCCGGCTGCGGGGCTCGGAGCGGTGATCTTGACCGCGCGGCTATCGACGGTGAGGTTGATCGTCCAAGACGTGTCGCGATCCATTCGGGCGACCAACTCTGCCGATGCAGCGGCGTCGAACTCGGACCACCTTTGGCGCTGAGTCTGACCCTCTAGTACAGCGGCAGCGATGGTCTCCGTGGATAATGAGGCGAGGTCGAGGACTTCGCCGGTTGAGGGGATGACTGCTAGATCGGTGCTCATACGTCGGCCTCCGCGTTCTTGATGGCGTTGAGCACACCAGCTACGTGCTCGCTGGGTAGGTGGGGCAACACCCTGCGGAGCCACACTTCGGCTGCTGTGTGGCCGGCAAACGTCGGTGGGGCGATGCCCGACACGTCAGCCACGATCGCCACAAGGCCAAGGGGCGACACGGGCTTGTCGTTGGCGCTCCTACGGATGGCGCGGACCTCGTCGTCGGTTGCGGTGGGTGGTCTGGGCTTGACCGCTGGTTGCGACGCTGGGGCCTGCTCAGGCTCAGCGACAGGCGCGACCGTCTCCACGTCGCCCTGCCCGTCAATCACATCGCCGTGGTCCAGGGCCGCACCAAAGCGCTCCTGGGTTGCGGGTGCATCGAGCCACGCTTGATAGCGCTTGCGCAGCTCGGTTTCGGCCTTCGGGGTCATGAACCACTTCGGATCACCGGCGCCTAGCGACATCTTGAGCAAGGTCGAGTCAACGTAAAGTTGGGGCACCACATAGAGGAACGCGCCGATCCCGAACTTGACGCCCGCGCGCTTGAAGGCATCCGAGTACAGGCCCTTGATTGCCATGTCGCCGCTTCGCTTGATCCTGCTCACGGACTCCACGCCGACGTCCTGCCGGGCAGCCTCAAAGACCGTGATGCGACTCGTCACGGCTACGTTATCGCCGAGCGGCTTGGGGTCGGAGTACTCGTCGGACCATGCACCCGGACAGACCACGTTGAGCCGCTCGGCCACTAGGCGCGCGTCGATATAGCAAACGCAGAGAGCTTGACCAAACCTGCCACCGTCAAGATCTTTCGGGTTCACCTGCACCTTGAACTTGACGGCGGCGGCGGTAAACGGGCGCCGAAAGAACGGGATGGCCTTGGCCAGCGAGCCGGCTGGTTGGATCGTGTCAGCCATCGGCGCCCACCTCCTCAGCGGCACGGCTCACGGGTGCGACCTCATGGGCCTCTGCCTTGGCGGCCTCATCAGCGGGTACCCAAGTGGTGGTGCTCACGGTCAGTGGGACGTAGCCGGCCCACTCCGCTAGTGCTCCGATCTGACCGTCGATCAGCTTGCCGAACTTGCGCAGCAGGTGGACCTTGGCGGGGTCCATGATGTTCGGCTTGACTTCCCAGCCGCCTTCGTGGATCAGGGCTTGGACCTCGGCCCTGCTTGTGGCCGTGCCGACAAAGCTCGGGTTGGTGGCGTAGCTGCCCGGGCCGAACTGCGGCCAGCGTTCTAGCCAGTTGGCGTAGTCGCGCAAGTCACGGATCAGCGCTGCTTTTGCCTCTGCCTTGGTCGCGTCAGTGCTATCTGGCATCATGTACTCACTTTCCTCTCACGTCGAGGGCTAGGGGAATTGCGGGGTCGGGCTTTCGGGCTCGGTCCCGTTTGCGTTGAGGGTTGGTGCCTCAAGGTGAAGTCGTCGCTCGCGCCGGCTCACACGCTCAGCACCAGCCGGGAAGTCCGCAGGGAGCACTTGCACCTGTCCGGTGCGGGGGCGCAAGATCGCGGCTACCCGGCGTTCGTCGTGGTCGGCGGGACAGATGCGGGCGACGCGCCTCAGTTGCAAGACGCCCTCCGAACGTGGTCGCGGGTGGTGACGGAGCGATCGACGTGGAGGTCTGACCACTCACACGGGCGCCAGTTGAGTCTGTCGGCGTGCCCTTCGGCTTCGAGGTGCAGGTCGCCATAAGGGACGCTGCGCAGCTCGCGGATCTCCAAGATGGCGATGACGGCGCAGTAGGTCAGGCACGCGGCCAGCCCAAGCGTGGCGACGGTGGCGATGATGAAACAGGCGAGGATCACACCGCTGCCCGTCGCTTGGTGCGGCCCTGTGGCCGGAAGCTCACACCCGCATTGACGCACCGCCTGTAAGCGCCGCCGTAGCTGAGTCTCAAGTGGTCGGCGATCTCGGCCACGGATAGCCCCAGGCCGTCGTATATGACCCGCACGCGCTCTAGTTCGGTATCGGCCATGCGGATCGAGCCGGGCCGTGCGTGACGTGCGCGCATCTGCACTTCCGCTGCCCGTAGGCGCCTAGCGACAGTCCATTGAGTCATGCCCACTCGGGCCTCGATCTCCCTCAGTGTGTAGCCACAGTCCACGTATAGGCGACGTAGCTCAGTGATCGTGGTCATGCCTCCACCAGCAGACGGCCGCGCTCGTCACGCTTACAGCGGGAGTGGTCGTCACCCATGCCACCGTTGGGGTTGTGCCTCGATGCAGCCGTGGTCCGTCCACAGGTGGCGCAGACGTGGTTGGGCAGCCTGTAGGTGTTCTCGCGCTTGACGGCTGGTGGGTCCGTGGGGACTGTTACGCGGGTGGTCATTCGTCGGCCAGCATGTCGGCGAGGTCAAAGTCCACGGAGCGGTCATACGCCGCGTCACCATCGTCCAACGGGTCAGGCTCTTGCGTGCGTCCCGTGCCTTCACAGCGCGCACAGGGGTCAAGGTCACGCTCGCCCGTCACAGGGATCAACGCCGGGACTGTGCCCTCACCGTCACAGGCGGGGCAAGTGTCGCCGTAGGGGTAGTCGGGCTCGCGGGGGTTCATGCGATCTGCTCCTTGTTGCGCTGGTAGTACTCGCGCTTCTTGGCGG
>CAJCIJ010000220.1 GCA_903970315.1 Actinomycetota bacterium | reverse complement strand
GGAACTGGTCGACGAGATTGCGCCGGTGGGTGAGGATCAGGACACCGCCGGTACGCGAAGCCTCGACGAAGCCCAGCGCAGCGACCGTTTTGCCGGCTCCCGTGGCGTGCTCGAACCAGAACCGCTTGGCGGCGTTGGGGTCCTCGGGATGATCGGCGAGCGACTCGTCGTCGTCGTCGTCCTCCACCCAATCGCGCGGCTCCTCGTCGGACTCCGCCTCCAGGTCCTCGTCCTCATCGTCGGCCTGGTCGTCTTCGAGGTCCACCGCGTCGACGTCGCCGGCCACCTCGTGCTCTTCGTCGTCCTCCTCGTCCTCTTCGTCCTCCTCGTCATCCTCATCGTCGTCGTCCACGTCGTCGTCGTCCACGTCGTCGTCGTCCACGTCGTCGTCTTCGAGATCCAGCGCGTCGGTCTCGTCCTGCACGATCCGTTCGAACTCGTCGTCCACGGCGGCATCGTCGAGATCGTCGGCGACCTCTTCGAGCGGGCCCAGGTCCGTGTCGACGTCCGTCTCCCCGGCCAGCGCCGTGGCAGCCAGTTGCGAGACTGCAACCTCGGCGGCCGCGCCGTTGCCGTTGCCGTTGCCGTTGGCCGAGCGTTGGGCCTCGGCAAGCAGGGCGACAAGCGTCCCGGAGAGTGCGTCGACCTGGTGTGATGAGAGGGTCGTGCCGTCGGCGAGCTTGGGCTCGTCGTCTGAGAGCACCCGTTCCAGGCCCAGCAGCAGGGCGAACTCGCGCCGCCATTCGGTGGACGGCACCTTGGCACCGTCGCTGAGCTCGACAAGCGCCTGGTCGATGGCGCGCCGGCGCGGCGTGCCATCGGCGAGCACCACCGCCGGATCCTCGCCGTCGTGCAGGAAGCGCTCGCGCACGAGCTTTTCCGCGCGCGACAGATCGGCGGAACTGATGGGGGACGCGACCAAAGCGGCCGCTGACGTAGAGTCGGCCATTGCAGGCGGTGAACTTGCGAGAGGCTGCAGTCGCAGCAAGACGCCCTGGCGACTGCTTGGTACCGGCCCTCCAGCCGGTAAAGCTCACCGGGCGCTCAGGGCAAGCGGCCCGGTTGGTACTTGTGGCCAAGAATACACGAACGTGCAGCCGGATTGAAGGGGCGCACGCTCGCTGGAGTCGGGCACGGGCCATACTTGCGTCTTGCCCGAGATCAGGATCGACCCGCTCAGCGGCCGCAAGGTGATCATCGCCGGCGAGCGCGCGCAACGACCGGGGGGAGAGCCGCGCTGCGCTCCCGCGGATCCCATCGACCCTGAGGGCGATCCCTTCGCCGAGGGGCACGAGCAGCGAACGCCACCGGAGCTCTACGCGGTGCGACCCGGAGGCGGACCGGCGAATTCGGCGGGTTGGACGGTGCGAGTCGTCCCCAACCTCTATCCCGCGCTGGAAGCGCCGCCGGGCAAAGTGGTGGGGGCAGCGCTCTCGGGCTCGCGCGCCACGCGCCAGGAGCTGTTCACTGCCACGCCCGCTGTGGGCGGTCACGAGGTGATCGTCAACGCGCCGGCGTCGGCCAGCTCGCTGGCCGAACTGCCCGTCGAGCAGGTGGCAACGGCGATGGAGGTCTGGCGGGCGCGGATGCAGGCCCACGGCTCCAGCGCCTACGTCCAGCTCATCGTCAACGAGCGCAAGGAGGCGGGCGCGTCACTGGCCCACACGCACGCCCAGCTGTACGCGCTTGGGTTCGTCCCCGCCGACGTTGCCCGTGAGCGCGAGCGCTTCGGCGCCTATGCGACGCGCACGATGGGTCACAACCTTCTGGGCGAGCTGGTCGCCGAGGAGGTGCGCCTGCGCGAGCGCATCGTGGCCATCGACGACGAGGCTGTGCTGCTGGCCCCGTACGCCTCCCGCCTGCCGTTCGAGTTGATGCTCGCGCCACGGAGGGAGCGGGCGCGCTTCCAGGACGACGGCCCACTTGGCGCAGCCCTGCTTCACGACGGGCTCTGCCGCCTGGCACGCCATCTGGGATCAAGTCCGCCACTGAATCTGTGGATCAGAACTGCCCCTGCCGGCGCCGACCACTTCTGCTGGCGCATCGAGATCGTCCCCCGCCTCACGCACCTCGCCGGCCTGGAGCTGGCGACAGGATTGAACGTCAACATCGTGGCGCCCGAGCAGGCCGCCGCTGCCTTGCGGGACGCCTGAGCCGCTGGACATCCCTCGGTCAGCGCAGGCAAACCGCATGAAAAGATCTGAGGGTGCGCGCACTGGTTCAACGCGTAACACGCGCCGCTGTCTCGGTCGACGGTGCGATCCACGCGTCGATCGGCCCCGGGATGCTCGTGCTGCTGGGGATCACACACAGCGACGACGAGCGGGCCGCCGACCGGCTGGCCGACAAGGTGGCGCGTCTTCGCATCTTTGATGACGGGAAGGGGCGAATGGGCGAGCCCTTGGGCGATCGCCAGGTGCTGTGTGTGAGTCAGTTCACGCTTTACGGCGATACCGCCAAGGGGAACCGACCGAGCTTCGTCGGCGCCGCCGGGGCCGGGCAGGCACAGCCACTCTACGAGCACTTCTGCGCCAGGCTGGGCGCACAGAAAGGTGTCTTTGGCGCACACATGGCTGTTGAACTCGTCAACGACGGGCCTGTCACGCTGATGCTGGAAGCGTGAAGGCAGCGTGCGGGCGGCGGCCGATCAGCTGGCGGGCAGGACCGCGGTGGAGCCGGCGGTCGGCTGCGCTGGGGGCACGGCGGCCTGGGCGGCATAAAGCCCTGTCCAGGCAAACAGACTTGTGGTCGCAGCCATGGTGCGGAACATGTCGGGGTGGGTTTCGGGGTCGGCAATCGGCCCGCCCCACCAACTTGACAGCCACAGGCCGCCGCTTGCGGCCGCGTCGCGCGATGCCGCAGCGGCGTTCAGCTCGGCGAGCTTGAGCCAGTACGGGTCACCGGTGGCCTGCCCGTAGGCCATCATCCACTGTAGATAGATCACGTCGTACTCGGGTCCGTAGTTGTAGCGGTAGCCGGCCTTGGTCACATTCGTCTCGGCGAGCGTCGCTGCAGTCCTGCCGGCACGGACGCAGTACTGCTGGCCCTGGCCGGCGGAGCACAACAGATACTGGGCGTAAACCATGGGTGCCTGGACGTAGTCGTTGACCGATTCCGACTGGTTGGCCTGCTCCAGGTAAAACTGACGTTCGTCGTTGGTGTCGTTGGCATTCGCCCAATCCACGTATGTCTTGACGTCCTGTAGCTGCCAACTCTGGTGGTCTTCGTTGTAAAGCAACATGCCCAGCAGAGCGTCCGAGGCCAGCGCAGGCCCGGAGTGGTAGGGATGATCGGTGTTCCACCACATGCCGCCCCCGCCCGAGTAGTCCCAGCCATGCGCTGCGATGAAGTGAAATGCACGCTGGGCGTCATAGAGGTAGCGGTGCTCGTGCGTCGCGCGATAGGCATTGAGGAAGGCGAGGCCCATCCAGCCGTTGTCGTCAAACCAGGCCTCGGCGCCCCGGTAGCGGTCGTTGGGGTACGGGGCATAGCCGCCCAGATAGGGGTTCCAGAACCGTTCCGATGCGCGCCCGAACCGGTCCACGAGCGCGCGGTGGGCGCTGGAGGGCTGCGCTGTCTGGAGGGCGTCGACGGCCTCGAACATGGGCACCTCGCCCCAGATCGTAAGCAGCGGATAGGGCCCGTGAGCGCAGGCCAGGTATTCGCAGTACCAAGCCCCGTCGCGCCACCGTCCCGTCTGGACCAATCCGTGCTGAGCGAGCCCCAGGTAGTCGACGGCTGTCGGTTCCGGCAGAGTCATGGGCGGTTGGTGCCAGGGCGTAAACGGCTGGAAGACCTGTTCCTCGACCGCCAGGGTGCCCGCTTGGGCGCCGGCCGCCGGTGCGAGAGTCGCGTAAAGCCCAACGACCGCCAGCAATGCCGCTGCGGGCAGCCGCCATCGGGCGTGCACACGACATCGCGCGGCAACGCGCCGAAGGGGCGTCGCGGCGCGACAGTTCTGGGTGCCGTTGTGGGCGGTCGTCGAGGTTCGCACGAGTCTCCACAAGAGTCGGCAAAGATCGCCTGCGACTTGGGTCAAGCGGCCGAAAGTCGGCGCCTGTCGGAGTCGATCTGGCGTGCCGCGACGTCGCGTGGCCAGGACAGGCGATTTAGCGGCGTAGATGGGCTCTGAAGCGGCTACTCTGGGTGGGCCATGCGGGTAAGCGGGTGGACTCTGCTTTCTCAGGCCGCATCAGACGGTTTGGCTGGGGTGCGGTGAGCGCGATGCTGGGCTTGATCGTGGTCGCCAGTGGTGTCCAGGGCGGACACATCCACGCGCCTGGCTCGGAAACGATCATCGTGGCATTGGTCATCGTTGGGTTCGTGCTGGCGTGCATCCCCATCGGCCTCTACCTCCGGCGCCTAGCCAAGCGGCCGAAGATCGTCACCGACCAGTGGCAGGCGCGCGCAAGGCCGCGTAAACTGGCCGTCAGACAGAAAGCACACCTGCCCTGCAGAACGCCAGGCTTCTTGGGGCGCCTTTCTGCCCGCATCTTCACCCTGAAATCTTGCACTGCTTTCCCAGCACCACCTACCTGCAGGCCATAGGCTGCCGGTCTCACAGCACAATTCGGTATGTGATTCAATTATGCTTCCCATGAAGGCAGCTTCTGCATGCCCAGGGTACCCCAAAAATAAAAAATCCCTTGTGCGGGTATTTGTTCACTCACGCTTCCTAT
>CAJCIJ010000219.1 GCA_903970315.1 Actinomycetota bacterium | reverse complement strand
CGTGACGCCCACTACGTGCACGTTTGGAACGCGTGTCGGCATGGCAAGCGATCCTGACAGACACGCGGGGCCGCGGCTTGGGCTGTCGATCTGCGGCTTAACCGCCACGATCTGCGGGCTCGCGTTTTGTAGGCTGCGCATCTCGCTGGCCTTTGAGTGGCTGGCCCGTTCGCTTGGATGCCACTCCATGGCCACTTCGACCTCGACGTCTGCCGGCTGCTTGACTGAGCGTGGCTCGGCATCGCGGCGTGTGCTCGCGTGGCGCCTTAGGGCTGCTTTCGGGCTCACTGCCACCGCGTTCGCAGTGATCGGGTTTGGCGTGTCCTCAGCCGCCTCAAAGCAGCGACAGTCGCCGCCGCCGGGCCCCTGCGCCGCCGGGTACTCGGTGCCGACGGCGTCCCCCGGTGGCGCTTTCGCGATCTCGGCCTCCACGTCGCGTGTGGGCTGCATCGATCTGTACGTCAGCGGAGCGTCGTCGGCACCGGTCACGATCACCGAAACCACTCCGCGCACTCCCATGGGACGCCCGTTGGGAGTAGTTACCCCCATCGAAGGCCGGGCGACGCTTGCTCACGGCCTGGAATGGCGCTGTAAACCGACTACGCGAACGTTCGCGGCAACCGAGATGGTCACCGAGGGCACTGAACTGACCGAGCAGACGGCAACCGCCTCGGCGACGAACCCGAGCTGCGCCAACCGCTTCACCGTGGCGCTACCCACCACGCGACTGCATCGTGGTTACCCGTTGCTACTGACGCTTCACGATCGCTGGGGACAGGGTGGCCTGATCGTGAGGGCCTGTCAGTCCGGCGTGTCCGCCAGGGCATGCCCGGCCGCAAGGCTAAAGCCCGGCGGCAGCGCCACGACATTGCCGATCATCCTACGCAATGGAGGGCACCCCGACGTTGAAGTGTCAGACGCCTTCCAGCACGTGCGGCAACGGCTAACGGTCTCAAATTCCCGACCACTCATCCTGGCCACCGGGGACTCGGAGATGCAGGTTTTGGACGACACACTTGGTTCGGATCTCTCCGGCGCCGGTGGCGCGACTGTAGTCGGCGACGCTCGTCAGAGCACCGCCATCTCGTCACCGTTTGTCTTCAACTGGCCGGCCCATGGCGTGGAGCAGGTCGACAGCCTGCACCCCGATGTCGTGGCGATGTTTATTGGTGGCAACGAGGGGTTTCGCCTCGGCAACGCGGAATGCTGCAGCTTGGGGTGGTCTCGCGAATACGCGGCGAGGGTCGCGGGCATGATTCGCGAGTACCGCCAGAATGGCGCTGCGGTCGTGTACTGGTTCCTGATCCCGACTCCGGAGCACGAACCCTTCGTACGCGTGGCTGGAGCCGTCAACGCCGGCATCATCAAGGCGGTGTCCGAGTTCCCAGGCGGCGTTCATGCGTTTGACCTTCGGCCGATCTTCAGCCCCAACGGGCGCTACATCGACTCATTGACCTACGAAGGCCACACGATCACGGTGCACGAGTCCGACGGGTTCCATCTTTCGGCCGAAGCCGACCAGATCGCCGCGCGTCTGTTCATCCGCAGGTTGCGCGCCGAAGGCGTACTGCCATGACACGCTCTTTGGCGGTTTCGCGCGCACAGCCTGGAAGTACCCCGCAGGCAGCCGCCACGGATGACGCGTCTGCGCCCAGCGACTTCAAGTCGCGCGTCACGACGGGCAATTGAGAGCCTTTCTCGCCATCATCCTTTGCTCCGGAACGCTTGCGGTGGCATTCTCCGCGTCCGCGTTGTCGCATCCGCGCGCCCGTACTGCCGGATGCGGAGGCATCGAGAGTGTCGGCACGTCGCACAGGTACCCCGGCTCGCTGCCACCGCTGACGCTCGGGGATTCGACGATGATTCTGTCCTTGCAACGGCTGTCGCACGACGGCTTCGCGGCCAACGCCCACGGCTGCAGGCAGTACCCCGAGGCGCTGGAACTGCTGAACGGGCTGCGGTTGACCCACAGGCTGCCGCACCTTGTCGTGATTGCTCTGGGCGCCAATGGAGCAATCGAACCCAGCGACGTTCAGCAGGCGCTCAGCGACCTTGGCCGTGGTCGACTGCTCGTGCTGCTCACACCGCGGCAGCTGGGCGGGTCGCCGGGGGCAAACGCTCAACTGGTGCGAGCGGCAGCGCGGAGAAACCCAGAACGCGTGCTCGCGCTCGACTGGGTGGCCTACAGCGCGGGCCACCCTGACTGGTTTCAGCCCGATGGCCTGCACCTGACCCTCAGCGGCGCCGCAGCCTTCGCCGCGCTGATCGACGAGGTCGCGCCGCTCGCCAGTCCGCCGAGCCCGTTACGCGAACCACGATGCGCCTCCGCTGTTTCCGGTGTGCACGAAACCCTTTCGGGGGTCGCAAGTACGCTCAAGAGCAACGCGATCGCATTACAAGCACGGTCGGGGGAGGTCCAGTTGACCTTGACCAACGCGAACCCATTCCCGGTGGCTGGGGTCGGGAGCCTGCATCTCGCCGGTGCGATGCGAGTGACCGTCGCGACGACATGCGTGGCGCTTCCCGCCGGGGGCAGTACGACCGTCACACTACGGCTCGAGCCGCAGGCTCGCGAGGACGTTGAATTCCTCGGCCGCTACCCGGTGAACGTGGGGTTTCGTCTCCAGGGATCCGAAGGCCAGACGGCAACGCTCGATTCGAAGGATCTGCTTGTCGCCGACAGGC
>CAJCIJ010000218.1 GCA_903970315.1 Actinomycetota bacterium | reverse complement strand
CGGTGCGCGAGCGCCCGCCGCAGACCACGATCATCGCTGGCACGGGCTCAAACGACACGCGCCATGCCGTACACCTGACCGAACGCGCCACCGAGCTTGGCGTGGATGCCACGCTGAGCGTTACGCCCTACTACAACCGTCCCAGTCCCCTGGGGATCGTGCGCCACTACGAAGAGGTCGCCAGGGCTACGGACCGGCCCGTGCTGCTCTACAACATCCCCGCACGCACGGGCACGAACGTTGGGCCTGAGCTGCTGGCCCGGCTGGCACAGATCGAGCACATCGAGGGGGTCAAGCAGGCCAACGCATCGGAGTTGGCGCCCATCGACGGGCTCACCCTGTATGCCGGCGACGACGCCTCCTTTGCGCGCGTGCTTGACATGGGTGGTGCCGGCGGGATCCTGGTGGCCAGCCACATCGTCGGAGACCAGATGCACCAGATGGTCACCGAGCCCGAGCGCCGCGCCGAGATCGACGCGTCGCTGCGCGACGTCTATGAGACGCTGTTTTTGACCGCCAGCCCCACGCTCACCAAGGCGGCGCTGAACATGCTCGGCTGCGCGGTCGGCGGCCTGCGGCTGCCCCTCGTCGAGGCCACCGAGCCCGAGCGCGAAGCCGTTGCAGAGATGCTCAAGCGCCACGGCCTGCTGGGTGCCGTCGCTTCAGCCGGCGCGCGCCCCACGGCGTGAGCGCGGTCGCCACCCGATGAGCAAGCTTCGCGTACTACCACTGGGAGGGCTTGGCGAGATCGCCAAGAACATGACCGTCGTCGAGTACGAGGGGCGGATCGTGGTGATCGACACCGGCCTGCGGTTTCCCACGCCGGAGATGGTCGGCATCGATCTGGTGCTCCCCGACTTCTCCTACCTGCGCGACCGGCCAAGGGATATCGACGCGATCATCATCACCCACGGCCACGAGGACCATCTGGGCGCTCTGCCCTGGGTGCTGCGCGAGCTTGGTGCCGATGCCCCGCCGGTGTACGGGTCGGCGCTGACCATGGAGATGGCGCGCTCGAAGATCGACGAGCACAAGCTGCGCGGCATCAAGCTGAACACGCTGCAGACCGGCGACGTCGTCGAGCTGGGCCCCTTCTCGGCCGAGCTCGTGCACATGACCCACTCAATCCCCGACGCGTGCGCCGTGGCGCTGGGGACCGACCTTGGCACGGTGCTTATGACCGGCGACTACAAGTTCGACCAGACGCCCGTGGACGGGCCGCCGGCCGACATGGCCCGACTGGTGGAGTTGGGGCGCGAGGGCGTGCTGCTTCTGTGCGGCGACTCCACCAATGTCGATCGGCCCGGGTTCTCGCCCTCGGAGTCCATCGTGGGCCCGCACCTGCAGGAGGTCTTCGAGCGCTGCGAGGGTCGGATCCTGGTGACGAGCTTTGCGTCGAACATCCACCGGATCCAGCAGACCTGTGATGCCGCCGCGGCGGTTGGACGCAAGGTCTCGCTGGTGGGGCGCTCAATGCGCAAGAACTTCACGATCGCGCGCGCCCTGGGTCACATCGAGGTGGAGGACGGCATGCTCGTGGGCCCGCGCGAGGTCGAGAACTACCCCGACGAGCGCATGGTGATCATCTCCACGGGCTCCCAGGGCGAGCCGCTGTCGGCGCTGCGCCGCATGGCCCACCACGACCATCCCCAGGTCAAGCTCCACGAGGGCGACACGGTGGTGTTCGCGGCCTCACCCGTGCCCGGCAACGAGCGCACGGTCAACGAGACCATCGACCGCCTCTACCACATCGGTTGCGACGTGATCACGGCCAAGGATGCCCCCGTGCACGCCTCCGGGCACGGTCACGCCGAGGAGCTGAAGCTGATGATCAACCTCACCGAACCCCGCTACGTGATGCCCATGCACGGCGACTACAAGCGACTGCGCATGCACGCCCAGCTCGCCGAGTCTGTGGGTATCGATCCCGACGACATCTTCCAGGGCGCAAACGGCCTGCCGCTTGAGATCGACGAGCGCGGCGCGCGCTTCGGCTCCCAGGAGCGCGCCGGCATGGTCTTCGTCGACGGCGTCGAGATCGGTGACGTAACCGATGTGGCGCTGCGCGATCGGCGCATGCTTTCCGCCGACGGGATCTTCATCGTCGTGGCCACCATCGACGAGAGCGATGGCCGCTCTGTGGCCGACCCCGAGGTGATCTTCCGC
Organism: Actinomycetota bacterium; assembly: GCA_903970315.1. GTDB lineage: Bacteria > Actinomycetota > Thermoleophilia > Solirubrobacterales > Solirubrobacteraceae > Palsa-744. The sequence continues at coordinate 863 of CAJCIJ010000218.1, read as the reverse complement.
GGCGTGCCCTTCATGGACGATGCCGGCAAACTCGAGGCCGAGATCCGGGCGACCGTGGCAAGCTCGCTTGCGCGCGCCGCCTCGGAGGAGATCCGTGAGATAGACCTGCTCCAGGAGATCCTGCACGATGACCTGGCGGCGCTCGTCTATGAGCGCCTGCGGCGACGACCGGTGGTCCTGCCGGTGGTCGTCGAGGTCTGAGACACCTCAGACTCAGCTCGGCCAGTCCCGGGCTGCCAGTTCGGCCGGTGCGGCCCCCTAGGCCGTCGAGCGCGAAGCGGCCCGCTCGTCGGCAGACCGCGCCGGTGTGGGCGGCACCGACTCGGGTGTTTCGGCCGGCATGGCGGGCAGGTGGACCACAAACCGCGCCCCAGAGCGCGCCCCGTCGCGCTGTGTGCGCTCCAGGCGGACTGTGCCGCCGTGGGCAAGTGTGACAGCACGCACGATCGCTAGGCCCAGGCCGAAGGAGCCGCCGCCGTCGCCATCGGCGCGCACAAATCGCTCGAACACGGTGCCGGCGACCGCATCGGGCACCCCTGGTCCGTCGTCCTCGACGATCAGCTCGGCGCCACCGTCGGCGGCGGCACCCGTGGAGACCCAGATCCTCGTGCCCGGCGGGGTGTGGCGCAGTGCATTCTCGATCAGGTTGATGGCCACGCGGTCAAGCTCGTCACGGGCGCCGTCCACCACAGCCGGCTTGATGTCCAGGGAGAGCTCGTGCGTCGTCGCCATGGGACCGAGCTCGCCCGCTGCGTCGATGGCGACGCGGCCAAGGTCGGTCGGCCGGTGCGGTGCGGCGCGTCCCACGTCGCTTCGCGCCAGCAGCAGCAGGTCTGCCACGAGGCGGCGCATGCGCCGCGAGG
>CAJCIJ010000217.1 GCA_903970315.1 Actinomycetota bacterium | reverse complement strand
TCGACGAGTTCTACATGGTCCGCGTGGCGGGGCTGTATGACCAGATCGAGGCGGGCGTGGCCGATGCCAGCCAGGACGGCCGCGGCCCTGCCAACATCATCGCGGGCATCCGCGAGCGAGTGCTGGCCCTCTCCGACCAGCTCTGTGAGTGCTTCTCGTCCCAGCTTCGGCCGGCGCTCAGAGATCACAACATCGACGTGGTGGGCGCGGAAAGCCTCAACGACGAGCAGCGTTCCTATCTCGCGGAGCATTTCCGCCAGGTCATCTTCCCCGCGCTGACGCCGCTGGCGGTGGCGCCGGGCCGGCCGTTTCCCTACATCTCAAACCTCTCGCTGAGCCTCGCCGTGCTGGTCAAGGACCCGGTGTCGGGACAGCGCGTGTTTGCGCGCGTGAAGGTCCCGACTGAGAACCTGCCGCGGTTTGTCCGCATCCCTGCAGCCGCCGGGCCCGCAGCGGACGCCGGTGCAGGGACCGCGGCCGGGGGCGGCATGGCGGCGGGCGCCGACGTGGTCACGCTGATCGCCCTCGAGGAGGTCATCGCGGCCCACCTCGATGCCCTGTTCCCGGGCATGGAGATCATCGAGAGTGGGGTCTTTCGCGTAACCCGCGACGCCGACCTTGAGGTCTCAGACGACGCTGCGGACCTGTTGCAGGCCGTCGAGGACGAGCTGCGCAGGCGCCGATTTGGCGAAGTCGTGCGAGTCGAGGTGTCCTCGGAGTGCTCGCCGGAACTGCGCGAAGAGCTCGCCGTGCAGCTGGAGGTGCGCGAGTCCGAGGTCTACCCCGTGCGCGGTCTGTTGGACATGCGCGGGCTTGAGGAGATCGCGCGGCTGCCGGCGCCGGCAAAGCTGCGCTTTGAGCCGTTTACGGGCGCAACGCACCCGGGACTGACGCGCCAGGACGGCAGCGGCCCGGACGTGCTCGGTGCGATGCGCGAAGGCGACGTGCTCGTGCACCACCCATACGACTCCTTCGCAAGCTCGGTGGAGCGGTTCGTCGAACAGGCCGTCGAGGACCCAAACGTGCTGGCCATCAAACAGACCGTCTACCGCACCAGCGACGACTCGCGCCTGGTGCCCGCGCTGATCGAGGCCACCGAACGCGGCAAGCAGGCGGTCGCGCTGGTCGAGCTGCAAGCCCGCTTTGACGAGCGGCGCAACATCCAGTGGGCGCGCGCCATGGAGGACTCCGGGGTGCACGTGGTCTACGGACAGCCGTCATTGAAGACGCACGTCAAGTGCGTGCTGGTGGTCCGGCGCGAGGGCGACGGGGTGCGCAACTACGTGCACGTGGGCACGGGCAACTACAACTCCGCCACAGCTCGGCTGTACACCGACTTTGGCCTGTTCTCGACCGACTCCGAGCTGTCGGCCGATGTGGCGGACATGTTCAACTACCTCACGGGCTACGGCCGCCCGCTGCACTACCGCCGCGTGCTCATGGCGCCCGGGAACCTGCGCGACGGGATCATCGGCCAGATCGAGCGTACGATCGCGGCGCACCGCCCCGACAGCCCGGCGCGGATCGCGATGAAGATGAATGCGCTCGTCGATGGCCCCTGCATCCGCGCTCTCTACGCCGCGTCGCAGGCCGGCGTGCGGGTGGACCTCAACGTCCGCGGGATCTGTTGCCTGCGGCCCGGCCTGCCGGGGATCTCGGAGAACATCCGCGTTGTCTCGATCGTGGGGCGGCTGCTGGAGCACTCCCGCGTCTACGCATTCCAGCGGGGGGGCGAAGAGACCGTCTACATCGCCTCTGCAGACCTGATGCCGCGAAACCTCGACCACCGCGTCGAGATGGCGGTTCCCGTCGAGCGGCCGGAGCTGCGCGCCGAGATCATGGACACGCTCGACCGTGCGTTCGCGGACAACCAGAGCTCATGGGACCTGGACAGCGCAGGGGTCTGGAACCGGCGCTCGCCGGGCCCGGGCGAGCAACCCAGAAGCCTGCAACGCGAGCTGCTTGAGCTGCACGCGCAGCGATCCGGCGAGGACCGTGGGGGCGGGGGCGGACGGGACTCAGACGGGCCGGCTCAGGCCGCAGCGGGCAGCTTGTCCAGCGCCTCGCGCAGCTGATCGACTGACTGGTAGTCCAAGCCCAGCCGGTGGTCGTGGCGGTCGCGCACGATGCCCTGCTCGTCGATCACGATCACGGCGCGCTTGGTGCCCATGCGGCCATGAGCGCCGTAGGCCTTGGCAACATCGCCGGACACGTCGGCAAGCAGAGGCACGGTCAGCGAGTGCTTGGCCATGAAGCCCTCGTGAGAGGCGACATCCTGGCCGGAGATCCCCACCACGGTCGCCGGCAGCGCCGCGAAGTCATCGGCACGGTCGCGGTATGAGCAGAACTGCTTCGTGCACACCGGCGTGTTGTCGCCCGGATAGAACAGCAGCACGACACGCTCGCCGCGGTGCTCGGACAGCCGGAACGTGCCGTTGGTGCCGGGCAGCTCGAAGTCAGGAGCCGGCTCGCCGATCTGGGGCTTTGGTGCCACGCGGCCAGCATAGCCGCGCACTGCGCTAAAACTGGACCGGTGCGCCACCGCGTCCACCGCCTGGCCGTAGTCGTTGCCCTGACCGCCCTGGTCAGCGCGTGCGGGTCCACCGGCGACTCGGCCAGCGGCGCAAGCGCGGCCTCCGGTTCGGCCTCGGGTTCGCCGGCTAGCGCGACGACCACACGCGCGGCCTCGACAAAGGTCGCCGATCCGCCCAAGCCCGCGCTGGTCAGCTGGCCGGAGTTCGGTCTCACCCCTCAGCGCACCAACGCCACCAGCGCATCGACGGGCGTCACCGCCGCCAACGTGGGCCACCTGCACCGGATGACGCTGACGCTGCCGGGAACGGTGGACTCCTCGCCCATCTACCTCCACGAAGCGACGGTGAACGGCACTTCCCACGATGTCATCGTCGTCACCACCACCTACGGCAAAACGGTGGCGATCGACGCGAACTCGGGCAAGACCCTGTGGACTTTCACACCGCCGGGTTACGCGAGCTTCGCCGGCAGTTCACAGATCACCACAGCGACTCCCATCGCCGATCCCGACGGCCGGTTCATCTACGCGTCCTCGCCGGCCGGTCTCATCTACAAGCTGTCGGTGGCGAACGGCACAGTGGACAGCAGCGGCGCCTGGCCGGCACGGGTCACGCTTGAACCCAAACACGAGAAGATCGCGGCGGCGCTGAACATCGACGGCCCCTACGTGCTCGTGGTCACGGGCGGCTACATCGGCGACATCCCTCCCTACCAGGGACACGTGGCGGTGATCGACCGCGCAAGTGGCCACGTGCGCGCAGTCTTCAACACACTGTGCGCAAACCGCCACCGGCTGATCGTCCCTTCGACCTGTTCAGCCAGCGATTCGGCGATCTGGGCGCGGGCGGGCGCGGTGGTGGAGCCGGGCGGCAAGCGCATCCTGGTGGGCACCGGCAACGCTCCCTACAACGGCACCACAAACTTCGGCGATTCCTGGCTGGAGCTGACCGTCCCGCAGCTGTCGCTGCGCCAGGTGTTCACGCCCACCAACGAGGAAGAACTCAACACCGACGACGGCGACCTTGGCACCGGCGGGCCGGCGCTGCTGACCTCTCAGTTGGTGCTGGTCGGTGGCAAGGACGGGCTGCTGCGCGTACTTGACCTCGCACACATCGATGGACACCCGCCGTCGTCGCACCATGTCCTGGGCGGCGAACTGCAAACGCTGCCCACACCCGGCGGCGGGCAGCTGATCACCCAACCCGCGGTCTCCCACATCCGAGGCCACACCACGGCCTTCGTGGCCGAGTCCTCGGGCACCGCGGCGTACGCGTTGCGCGGCAGCCACATCTACAAGCTGTGGGAAGACTCCACTGGCGGCACCAGCCCGGTGCTGGCGGGTGGCCTGCTTTACGTCTACGAACCGTCGGGCGGCGGCATCAACGTGTACGCCCCTGCCTCGGGCCACCCGATCGCCAAGCTGCCGGGCTCCTCGGGCCACTGGAACAGCCCCATCGTCGTGGACGGACATGTGATCGAGCCCGAGGGCAACGCCAACGAACACTCAACCAGCGGCACGCTGGACATCTTTTCGGTCGGCTGAGCCGCCGGCCGGCAGCTCCTCCGCGGGCCCGCCGCGTTTTCGCGCCGGCGCGCGGCCTACGCTGCGCAGTCGCGACAGCGTCCCCGCAGCACGATCTCGTGATCGGACACTGCCAGGGGTACGCGCGCCGAAAGCTCTCGGATGGTGCGCTCGAGACCGGGGTCGGCGAACGGCGTGATGGCACCGCAGTCGTTGCACACCAGATGGTGGTGGTGGTGCTCGGCGGGGCGGACCGGCTCATAGCGAACCATGGCCTGCCCGGTCGCCACGCGCTGCACCAGGCCAATGCGCTGGAGCTCCTCGAGAATCCGGTAGATCGAGGCTCGGCTGACACGCCGAGGGTGCGAGTCGCCGCCGGCGACCGCCAGCGCCTGCTCGATCTCTATTGCCGTCAGCGCGCACGGCTGGCCGCCCAGCAGCTCCAGCACGGCGCGCCTGGCACCGCCGCGCCTGTAACCGGCGTCGCCGAGCGAGCGCTCGGCACGATCGGCCCACGAGTTGCCGGTCTTCGGTGACACGTTGCTGGCCTTGGGCGACATGGTCACGATGGTAATAGCCCCTCCGCGACCCGCCCAACGACGCGGTCGCGCTCAACGCGGCCGGGCCCGCCCGTGTTGTCACCGACCGCTCGTCCGCGCCGCCATGTCGCCCACACACGTCCCAGCGTGTAGGCGCCGGCACCGATCACGGTCACGAAGAAGCCCACCGGGTCGTTGGTGGCGTAGGCGGCGGCAATCGAGCCCCACACGGTTACCAACGCCAGCGCAACAGAGAGTGCCATGGCGCGCCCGGGCCGGTCGCTGAGCGTGCGCGCCGCCGCAGGTGGGCCAATCATCAGGCTGAACATCAACAGCGTGCCAACGACAGGCACGGTCATGGTGCTGGCCAGCGCCAGCACGGCAAGGAAGCAGAGCTCGACACGAAACGGATCGACGCCGCGCGCGGCTCCCGTCTCGGCGAGCACCGAGGAGATCATCAGGCGCCGGTACAGGACCGCCACGGTCACCACGCATGCCAAGCCAAGCCCCGCCGTGGGCGCCAGCTCGTTGTTGCTCACGCCCAGAATCTCGCCGAACAGAATCGAGTAGGTCTCCGGCGCGTACTGGCTCTGCAAGCTCACAAACAGCCCGCCCAGGCCGAGCATGAGCACAAGCACGAGCGCCGTGACCACGTCGTGTCGCCCCCGACGCCCCAGCCAGCCGATCCCAAGCGCCCCCGCGAGCGAGAAGATGCCCAGCCCCAGCAGCGTGTTAGTGCCGACGAGTGCCGCTGCGGCGGCACCGGCAAACGAGCCGTTGGGAATCGCGTGGGCGGCAAAGGCCGAGCCGCGCAGCACGACAAAGAACCCCACCACCCCGGCGACCAGGGCGACCATGCTCCCAACCTCCCAGGCGTTGACCATGAACCCCGAGAACACGCGCGCTAACCCCCCACCGCCGGCCGCCGGCCGCGCGCGGGCATCGTTGGCGGCTGGCCGGGCGCCCCATGCCGCTGACCACACCGGCGCGAGCGCCAGGCCCGCGGCAGCGCGGCGAGCCCGTAGAAGACCACAACCAGCGCCACCACGAAGAAGCTCACCGGCCAGCCGTGGCCGGAGGGGGGCCAGTAGAAGCTGTCCCAGGACAGTGCGATGCCCAGCCAGACAGCCCCGACCCCCAGCAGCGCCGCGATCACCATCGCCCGCACCGGTCGCGCGCTCAGACGCATTGCGGCCGCGGGGGGGCCCACCAGCAGAGCGGTGCTGAGGATCGTGCCGATGGTCAGCGCCGCCAAAGCAACCGAGACTGCAAGGGCCAGCAGGTAGGCGGCGCCCAGGGCGCGTACGGGCAGCCCGCGGGCTGCGGCAAGCTCCGGGCTTGCCGAGACGAGCAGCAGCGGCCGGTGCAGCGCAACCACGATCGCCAGCGCCAGCGCGCCGAGCGCGATCGCCGGCGCCACGGTCGAGCCGGGGACGGCGAAGATGGAGCCGAACAGGATCGTCTGGGTTGCGCCCGTCGTCGGGTGGTAGGTGGCGTCCAGGGAGAAAAAGAGCGCTGCCAGCCCAAGGCCGACGGCGAGCACGATCCCGGTCGCAAGGTCTCGCCCGCGTGCCCGCTGGATGCCGACAAGCTCCATCACGGCCGCCGCCGCCGAACCCATCGCCAGAAAGCCCCACAGCGGGCCCACGCCAACCAGAAAGGCGCCCGCGCCGCCGGTCGCGCCGATGTCACCCAGCGCCTCGCCGGCAAACGACTGACCGCGCAGCACCGCAAACGAGCCGACTGCCGCGGCCACCACCGCAGCGGCGGCCCCAACGGCCACTGCAACGTGCACCTGCGAGCTGGAGAAGAACCCCGGCTCAAGCAGGGCATGGGCAACCGCCTTCACAGGCCCACCGCGCTCACGGCTCCACCGGGGACCACCATGGTCACAGGACCACCTCGGCCCCTCCGGAATGGCTTCCCCCGCTCACGCCACCCTCGTGGCCTTCCAGGTCGGAATCGTCGCCGGCACCGGCCACGACAAGCACGCGGCCGTGGACATGCAGGACATCCACGTGGCGGCCGTAGAGCCGGCTGAGCACGTCGGCACGCACCACCTCTTGCGTGGTCCCGCTGGCCGCTCGTCCGTGGGCGAGGTAGACGATGCGGTCCAGTACTGGGAGCAGCGGGTTCATCTCGTGCGCGGAGATCAGCACAGCAATCCCCTGCTCGGCGCAGATCCGGGCCAGCAGCGCCACGACCCCCTGAGCGCTTGCGAGATCCAGATTGGCCAAGGGCTCGTCGAGCAGCAACAGCTGCGGGCGGCTGATCAGGGCGTGTGCGATCAGCACCCGCTGCTGCTCACCTCCGGACAGGCTGCCAATACGCGTGTCGGCGAACGCCAGAGCATCGACGGCGGCGAGCATCTGCTCGACGCGCTCGCGCCGCCTGCGCGACGGCAGGGCGATCCCGAGTCTCTGCGCGTCTATCCCGAGCGCCACGAGGTCGCGCGCGCGCATGGGCATGTCGGAGTCAAAGGCGAACTTCTGTGGCACGTAGCCAACCCGGGCCCGCTGCCCCGTGTGGTGCCCCGCGCCGTTTGCGGCGGCCAGGCGCACAGTGCCCGAATCGGCGGCCGTCAGCCCGAGAATGACGCGCAACAGCGTCGTCTTGCCGGCCCCGTTTGAGCCGATCAGGCCCGTGAACTGACCCGCGCCGACGGCAAAGGACACGTCGTGGAGGACCTCGCGGCCACCCAAACGCACGCTCACGCCCTCGACCGCCAGCAGCGGTGCCTCGGCTGCCCGCGCCGCGTCGGCCGCCATCAGCGCCGCATCGGCCGGCTTGGCCTGCTCGGAGGGCTCAGTCACAGCTTCTGCGTGGACTTGCCTTCGAGCACCGCTGCGCGCAGGGCGTCGGTCTCGGCGAGCATCCACGACTGGTAGTCGTATCCCGGCGTGGGCATGGTCTCGTACACCCCAACCACTGGCACGTGAGCGCGCTTGGCCGCCGCCAGGAAAGATTCCGTCAGCGGGTCCACGACCTGTTGGTTGTAAACGAACGCCTTCACCCGGTGGTCGGCCAACAGGCTTTCCTGAGCGCCCACATCCTGGGGGGCCGGGTCGACGCCGTTCATGATGTCCGCCTGAAGCGTGAACGGAGTCAGGTTGACCGTTCCGGCGGCTTGCAGCATGTAGTCGCCCACCGGCTCGGTGGTGGCCACAGGGATGCCAGCGTGGTCGCTGCGGAGCGCGGCCAGCGCGCCCAGCCACGGTGACAGCGAGGCGTCAAACGCCCGTGCCCTGGCCCGGAAGTACGCCGCGTGAGCAGGCTGCAGTGCCGACAGATCCGCGACCAGGGTGCCGGCAACGGTGGGCATCGTCGTGGGTCCGTACCAGAGGTGCGGGTTTGGCGTGGAGTCGGGCAGCCCCAGAAGCTTCTGTACTTCGACGACCTTGCGCGAGGCGCTCGGCGACGCCGACTCGATCTTGTTCATGTAGGAGTCGTAGCCCAGGCCGTTTTGCACGACCAGCTGCGCAGCGCTGACCGCCTCGGCCACCGACGGGCTGGCCTCGAAGGTGTGCGGGTCCGTGTTGGGGTTGCTCTCGATCGCGGTCACCGTGACGTAGCGGCCCCCGATCTGTTCGATCACGTTTGCGTACTGGTTCTCGGCGCCCACCGCCAAGACCGTCCCCGGGGCACGACGGGTTGTCCCCGCTCCGCACGCCGACAGGATCGCGCCGCCCAGGGCGACCGCGGCCAAGACGGCGAACATGCGACGCAAGCGGCTCATCGGCCGCCGACTATACAAGAATGAGTCTTGTTATTGGGCCCGAGGGTGGGACCCAGGACATTCGACCACCCGCCCTCAACTTGTCACCACGGCTAACGCCGGTCGCGTCTACAAGAACGTTGAGTTCGGTGCTGGCGCCCGAAAAAGCATGTCGGTGGCATCGACTCTTGCATCGGCCTCAAGCTCGGCGATTGTGTCGGCGTCCGCAACAACCTCACGGTTGCGGATGGCCACCCAGCGGCCGGGGAATCGATCAAACGCCTCGGCAGGCACTGGTGGCGGTGAGATTACTGCTGCCATCGTCCCTCTCCGGTCGAATTTACGCGATGACGCCATCCTACGCCGTGTTTACCTCCAGCCAACATCGGACGGCGCTGGAGTCGCAGGCGGCATGCACATACCAACCTGGTCGCTTCCGTACGCGATCCCGGCCCGCGTTATTGTCCCATCCGACCACCGGCTCGGGCCGCAACCGTGGGGACCGGTCTTCGGGATCGAGCCCGGATTCGCCAAGAACACGATCACCGTGTTCGGGCGGAGAGACTTCTTCCGTGCGTTTACGGTGACGTTCGAACATCACAGCGGTCCTGTGCTTCACCTCGACGATCCCGGCGAGGTGCCGACGCCGATCGAGCTCGACTGAAAACGCCGGCTGGCGGGGGCCTTAAGCCTAAGCCGACGGCTCAATATCGATCAGGCCGTCGGTGGCCGTGTGCTCAACCTGAAGCGTGGAGTGCTCCAGGCCAAAGCGCTCCCGCAACACCCGCTCGAGGGCCCGGCGCGTTGCGTGGCAGTCGGTCTCGGGTGCCACCAGAACGTGCGCCGAGACGGCGGGAAAGCCGGCCGAGACCTCCCAGATGTGCAGGTCGTGAACCTCGACAACCCCCGGCTCCGACGCCATCGCGTGGCCGATCTGTGGCGGGTCGATCCCCGCGGGCGCCGCCTCCAGCAGGACGCGGCCGGCAGCAGCCAGCAGCGGGACCGCCGAGCGGAGCATCAGAGCCGCGACACCGAGCGAGGCGATCGCATCGGCGCGAGCAAAGCCGGTCAGCAGGATCACGACGCCGGCGACCACTGTGGCCAGGAACGCGAACAGGTCGGTGAGCATGTGTTGGAAGGAGCCCTCCACGCTGAGGCTGTCTCGGCCGGCTCCCGACAGCGCGAGCGTGGCTGAGCCGTTGACCGCGACGCCCGCCAGGCCCACGGCCACCATCGGCCAGGCGGACACGTGCGGAGGGGAGACCAGCCGAAGGACCGCCACATAGACGATCACGCCGGCTCCCACCAGGAGCGTGGCACCGTTGACCTGCGCACCGAGCACGTCCACGCGGCGCAGTCCGTACGTCAAAGCGCCACCCGCCGGGCGGGCGGCCATCCGCACAGCCGCCAGGGAAACGCCGAGTGCTGCGGCGTCAGTGAGCATGTGGCCGGCATCCGAGACCAGAGCCAGCGAGTGCGCAATGAGCCCCGCGATCACCTCCACGACCATGAAGGCCACGATCAACGCCAGCGCGACAGCCAGTCGCCGCGGCGAGGTGTCCGGGGCGGCGGGCATGTGCCCGTGGGCGCCGTGGTGGTGGTGACCGGCCCCGCCATGACGGGAGCCGGCCACATCGCTGCCCGGTTGTGAGGCCGTCTTCTACACCCTCACTGTGGACTGCCCAATGATCCGGCTGGCGGTGTCGGGCCTTCGTCGTGTTCGGCGTAGCCGGCAAGCCTGCGCCGGCGCACGATCAGCATCGCAATGAGCGCGACGAGCACGACAAGCAGCAGCGCGGCGGCGATGTAGCGCAGCTTGTGATGGACCGGGCCCGCGGCCTTGCCCGTGAACTCGATCGTGATCGGGACGCCGGCCGCCTCGATCTTGGCCTGGAACTGTGGCTCCTGGTGGCCGGGGTAGTTGACGAGCAGATGACGGCCGCCGTGCAGCGTCAGGTGCAGGTGGTGGGCCACCTTGTTGAATTCCGCCGCCGCGACGGCGTGGGAGGCAAGCTGGGCTTCGAAGGCCGCAACGGACTCTTGTTCGTATGTGATCGCTTGGGTGTTTGACGCCGTGGCCGTGACCACCGTGGCCACGGACAACGTCGCGGTTGCCGTCTGCCTGGGCGCCGACATGGCCACAGCGGATGCAGGCGCGCCGATGCCCAGCACCAACGCCGCCACCAGGACTGCCCACCGAACACCACAGACCGCTCTGCTCATGCGCGGCACCTTAACGGGCCGGCGGCCGGGCCGGCGGCGAGCACGGTTTGAGCCGGTCTGGATTTTGCCGATACAAGAGCGTATGTTCCCAAGCTTGAGCAAGCCTGCAAAGTCCGTCTCGGCCAGCCGCGCTTCGCGGCGTAAGGCGGCCAGGCGCGCACCCGGCGCAGAGGGCATCTCGCTGGTGCTTTCCGGTGGCGGTGCGCGCGGGGCCTATGAGGTTGGAGCGCTCTCGGTGATCTTGCCGGCCCTGGAGGCGCGGGACGAATCTCCCACGCAGTTCATCGGTACCAGCGTCGGCGCCATCAACGCCGCGGGCCTGGCGGCGATGTGGCACCTGGGCGCCGAGGAGGCCGTCTCCAGGGTCATAGACCTCTGGCATCAGGTTGACAAGGACTCCGTGATCCGCCCGATCCTCTCCTGGCAGGTACCGATTACGGCGCTGCGCTACGCGGGCGGAGTGCTCTCGCTGCCGCGCGTGCGCGTGCCCAGTCTGCTCGATCCAGGGCCTCTGAAGGCGAACCTGGGCCACTGGATCGACTGGCCGCAGCTGCACAAGAACGTTCGCGACGGCGTGGTGGACTCCGTGGGAATCGTTGCCACGTCGGCCGGCAGCGGCCGGACCGTGGTCTTTGCCGAGGGCTCCAGCGATGTACTCGCGGCGGCTACCGAGCACCGCTCGCACGTGATCTCCTATGTGGCCACCAAGCTGGGTGGCGAACATGTGGGCGCCTCGGCGGCGATCCCCATCTTCTTCCCGCCCGTGCACGTGGCCAGTCCGCGTCGCGCGGCGGGCTGGTACATCGACGGCGGCACCCGCCTGAGCGCACCGTTGAAGCCGGCCCTTGATCTCGGGGCCAAGCGCCTCGTCGTGGTGGGCATGGACGCGGTGGGCGAGCCGGCCCGTGGCCCTGCCGGCGACGACCAGCCGCCGGACTTCGGCGACGGCTGGCTGCACGTGCTTCAGGGACAGCTCGTCGATCCACTGATCGAGGACATCCGCATGCTGGGCAACGCCAACATCTTCTTCGGCGGCGGCGACGGTGCCGCCAACAAGTACAGGGCGGTGCGCGGCAAGGCCCCCTACCGCGTGGTCCCGTACATCTTCATCGCGCCCGGCCAGGCCGGGATCATTGGCAAGCTGGCATCGGAGGTCTTCAAGGCCAACTACGGCGGCCTGGGAGAGATGCGCGGCATCAAGGGCTGGCGCCGCCTGTCGGCCCTGCGCGGGACCGACTTCCGCCTACTCAACCGGCTGCTGGGTGACGAATCGCCGACCCACGGAGAGCTGTTGAGCTATCTGTTCTTTGACCGCGACTTCATCGACGGGCTGATCAAGATGGGCGCCGAGGACGCCAGACGGTGGCTGGAGTTGGCCGACGGGCCCGACCCCTGGCAGATAGAGCCGCTTGCGCGCTTCATCGACTCATCGCCGCGCCCGCACCCGCGCTCGGCGACAAGCGCCGCCGCCTGACGCTCAGCTGCGCTTCTGTCGCGCCGCCTTCTGGCGCTGGGTCTTATCAAGCACGGTCTTGCGGATGCGCACGCTGGTCGGCGTCACCTCGACGCACTCGTCGTCGCCAATGAACTCGAGCGCTTCATCGAGGGTCATGTCGCGGCGCGCAAGCGGCCGCTCGAGCACTTCGGCGGTTGACGAGCGCATGTTGGTCAGATGCTTCTCCCGCGTTGCGTTGACGTCCAGATCGCCGGAGCGTGTGCTTTCACCGACCACCATGCCTTCGTAGACCTCCTCGCCGGGAGCCACGAAGAGCGTGCCGCGGTCCTGCAGCGCCATCAGCGAGTACTGCGTGGTCTTGCCGGCGCGGTCGGACACGAGCACGCCGTTGGTTCTGGTCTTCAGCTCCCCCGCCCACCCCTCCCAGTGGTCGAAGATGTGGTGCGCGATGCCCGTCCCACGGGTTTCGGTCAGAAGCTCCCTGCGGAAGCCGATCAGCCCGCGGGTGGGCACGATGTAGTCCATCCGCACCCAGCCGGTGCCGTGGTTTGCCATGTGGTCCATCCGCCCCTTGCGCTGGGCCAAAAGCTGTGTGACCGCGCCGACATGGTCCTCGGGCACGTCGATGGTGAGCCGCTCAAAGGGCTCCTGGCGCTTGCCGTCGACGACGTGCTCAAGCACCCGTGGCTGGCCCACGGTCAGCTCGTAGCCCTCGCGTCGCATCATCTCCACGAGCACCGCCAGCTGCAACTCGCCGCGACCCTGAACCTCCCAGACCCCCGCCTGGGAGTCGGTCTTGACCTCCTCCACGCGCAGGGAGACGTTGCCCAGGAGCTCTGATTCCAGGCGGCCAAGTATCTGGCGTGCGGTGACCTTGTCTCCCTCTCTGCCCGCCAGCGGCGAGGTGTTGGCCGAGATGGTGACCGACAGGGCGGGCTCCTCGATGGCGATGGGGGGCAACGGGATCGGGTCGTTGGGATCGGCGAGCGTCTCGCCGATGGTCACCTCGGCGATGCCGGCAACGGCGATGATTTCGCCCGCCGAGGCCTCCGTGACGGAGACGCGGTCAAGCCCCTCTGTGATGTACAGCTCGGTCACCTGGGCACGCTCGATGGTCCCGTCGATGTGGCACCAGGCCAGCGACTGCCCGGACTTGATGGCGCCGCTGCGCACGCGGCAGATCGCCAGGCGGCCGACGTACTTGGAGGCGTCGAGGTTTGTCACCAGCGCCTGCAACGGCAGCTCGGGGTCATACATCGGCGGCGGGATCTTCTCCAGCAACGTGTCAAACAGCGGCTTGAGGTTCTCGCCTTCGTGCCCCGGCCCGTCATAGGTCAGCGTGGCCCGCCCGGCCTTGGCGTTGCAGTAGACGATCGGGAACTCGATCTGGTGCTCGCCGGCGTCGAGGTCCAAGAACAGCTCATAGACCTCATCGACGACCTCGGCAACGCGCGCGTCGGGCCGGTCGATCTTGTTGACCACCAGGATCACCGGCAAGCCGGCTTCCAGGGTCTTGCGCAACACGAAACGGGTCTGCGGCAGGGGTCCCTCGGAGGCGTCCACGAGCAGCACCACGCCGTCAACCATGGTCAGGCCGCGCTCGACCTCTCCGCCAAAATCGGCGTGCCCGGGCGTGTCGACGATGTTGAGCTTGACGTCCTTGTAGTGGATGGCGGTGTTCTTGGCCAGGATCGTGATCCCGCGCTCGCGCTCGATGTCCATCGAGTCCATCACCAGGTCGGCGACATCCTGGCCCTCGCGAAAGGCGCCGGACTGCCACAGCATGGCGTCCACGAGTGAGGTCTTGCCGTGGTCAACGTGGGCGATGATCGCCACGTTTCGGATGTCGGAGCGCGGGGTCAGCACGGGCGCGGACAGGGTAGCGGCGCGCGGCACGGGGTCTGTGGCGGCCACGACGGCTACCGGCGTCCCAGCGCCCGCCGGCGTGCGACGCCGAGGCCAAACCGCGACAGCGCAAGCGCCGCGGGAGCGCGCGCGGCCTGGGCCACGACCTGCTCCAGGGCCGCCGCGAAGCGGCGCACCTCGTCCTCCTCGATGAGCAGCGCCGGCAGCGCCTTGATCACGTTCATGCGGTGGCCGGCGACCTGGCAGAGGATGTGGTGCTCGGTGAACAGCGGCACCGTGATCATCTGGGAGAACAGCCCCGGCTGGGCACGCTCCACGCGGCCCCAGAGCGCCCCGCCGCGCCTGCGGGCGCCGGCCGGCGCGCCATTGCCATTGCCGCTGCCGTCGCCGGCCGTGCCGTTGCCTCCGGCCGACGCGCCATTGCCGTTACCCGAGCCAGTGTGGTGCGGCGCACCCGCTCCGGCCCCGGCAAGCGGATCGAACTCGATCGCCCACATCAGTCCCAGACCGCGCACATCGGAAACGACGTCGTAGCGATCGACCAGCGGCCGGGTCAGCTCCAGCAGCAGCTCGCCCAACCGCGCCGACCGCTCGACGAGGCCGTCCCGATCGAGCACCGCGAGCGTCGCCAGAGCGGCGGCGGCGGCCAAATCGTTGCCGCCAAAGGTCGAGCCATGGCGCACGGCGCGCTCCATGCCGTCAAAGACGCGGTCAAACGCGGCGCGCGACACGAGCACGGCGCCGATGGGAACGAGGCCACCCGACAGTGCCTTTGACAGGCACACGATGTCGGGTTCCAGCCCCCAGTGCTCAAGCGCCAGGAAGCGGCCGGTGCGCCCCAGCCCGGTCTGGACCTCGTCGCAGCACAGCAGCGCGCCCGCGGCCCGGCAGAGCTCCTGGGCGGTGCGCAGGTAGTCCGGCGCGGGGATGTTCACACCCTTGCCCTGGACGGGCTCGACCACGAACGCCGCCACGTCGCCGCGTTCCAGCTGGGCCTTCAGCGCATCGGTGTCGCCAAAGGGCACGGGGTCACATCCGGGCAGCAGCGGGCCAAAGCCGTCGCGAAACTCATCGTTGCCGTTCAGCGAAAGCGAGCCGAGCGTGAGGCCGTGGAAGGCGTGTTCGGCGAAGAGGATCCGCGGCCGACCGGTGGCGGCGCGGGAGATCTTGATCGCGGCCTCCACGGTCTCGGTACCCGTGTTGGCGGGGACCATCGCGGCCACGCTCTCGGGGGCGCGGGCGATGAGCTGCTCGCCGAGCACCCCGCTGAGCAGGGTCACGCCGAGCTGGGGCAGATTGCCGGTGCGGGCATCCATCACCGCCTGGACGGCGGCGATCACGTCGGGATGATTGCGCCCGAGGGCGAACACCCCGTAGCCGGAGTAGAGATCGAGGTAGCGATCCCCGTCCGCGTCGATCAGGTGGGCCGCGTCGCCGCCCACCCAGCTCTTGTCGAAGCCGAGGGTCCGCAGGATGCGGCCCATCTGCGGGTTGAGGTACCGGTCATTGAGGTCCATCTCCTCACCGACGCGGTCGGCGAGGATCTCCGCCACCGGCGGAACGAGCGTGGTCGGCGTGCGCGGCATCAGACGATTCTGGCACCCACCACGTGTGCGTCGTGTTCGACGGACACCGGGGACGTGCGGGGTAGGGCGACCCAGACGTCGGCGCCCCCACCCACGCGGTTGGCGGCACCGGCACAGCCCCCGTGAGCGTCGGCGATGGCCCGCACGATCGACAGCCCGAGGCCGACCCCGCCGCCGCTGCGGGCGGCGTCGGCCCGGGCGAAGCGCTCGAAGGCGGTCTGGAGGAACTCCGGGGCGAAGCCGCCACCCGTATCGAGCACGTGCAGCTCGACCCGGTCGTCCTGGGCGCGCGCCATGAGGACGACGGGACCGTCCCCGTAGCGCAGTGCGTTGGACACGAGGTTGTTGAGCGCCTGCTCGATCCAGGTCTCGTCGATATTGACGAACAGCGCCTGGCGGCTCGGCTCGGCGCTGACGCTCCGCTCGCGCAGCCGGGCGGCCGCTCCAAAGCGGTCGGCGACCGCCGTGAGGACGTCGGAGACCTCGACGACGCGCTGCTCCAGCGGCAGTCGGCCCCCGTCCGCGCGAGCGATCAGCAGGAGGTCGTTGGCCACCTTGGTCAGGCGGTCGACCTCCTCGGTGGCCGATGCGACGCGCTCCTGGAGCTCGTGGCGGGAGATGTCGGAGGCGAGCGCGAACTCGAGCTCGAGCTTGAGCACGGCGAGCGGGGTGCGCAGCTCATGACTGGCGTCGGACACGAACGCGCGCTCGCGGGCCAGCGCCTCCTCGACCCGGTCGAGCAGGGCGTTCAGCGTGTCGCCCAGCCGACGGATCTCGTCTCGGGCCTCGGGGATGGGGAGGCGGTCGCCG
>CAJCIJ010000216.1 GCA_903970315.1 Actinomycetota bacterium | reverse complement strand
CGCTTCCACGTCGGTGCCCGCCGCTATCAACCCCTGCACCGCCCAGGCGGTCGATTGAGCGTTTGATTCGTCACCCGGCTGCTCGGGGAATCCCCCATCGGGATTCTGCGCGCGCACTATGTATGACACCGCCCGGGCGATCGTGGTGTGTGCGCCGACCCCCGCCACGGCGAGCGCCTCGACGGCCGCCGCAGTGTCGTCAACTTCGCTGAACGCTCCGCGCGTGCCGAAGCCGTAGCCACCGTCGCGTTCCTGCTGGCGCTCCAGCCAGCGGCCCGCAGCCTGCACAAGACTGTCGTGCGATGAGCGCCCGCTGGCGCGCAGGGCCAGGATGCCGAAGGCTGTCAGGTTCACCTGGTCTGAGAACGAGCCGTCCGCGCGCCGCGCGGCCAGCAGACGTGCTTGGAGGTCCACGCCGCCGAGCGTGCGCGTCTGCACACCGCAAGCATGCAACGCAAGAATCGTGCGCTCCATATCGCCTGTGGCCGTTAGCGTCGACGCTTCTTCGCTGAGCGCATTCAACACCGAGTGGCCGGCGCGTTTGACGGTCAGTGGGCTTCGCCCGGCGGCCGCCAGGCCCATGGCTGCCCAGGCGGTGTAGAGCTCACTGGAGTGCGCCCCCGGTGCCTGGCCAAAGCCGCCGTTGGAGTCCTGCGCATCCTGGAGGTAGGCGATCTCCCGTGAAAGCCCTGTGGCGGTGGCCACAACCGGCCGATCGGCGGCCTGCGCGCGTCCGGTCGCCAACCCAAGCCCAGCCAGCGCGAGTACCAGCATCGGCACCAGGGCGTCCGAGGCCAGCGGCTCCCAGCGTACCTCCATGCGCGCGCGCATCCGCGCCAACAGGCGCGCCAGCTCGGGCCCGAACAGCAGCCCAAACGCGAAGCTCGCGGCGGTGTCCGTCAGATCGAACGGGAGGCCTTCGGCCACGCGCGCCAGCAGCGCCGACGCCGTGTACACCCCGCCGAGACTCCAGTCGTAGAGGTTCATGATCTCCTTGGCCATCAGCGCCGATGCGGCGCACGCCAGCGCGAGTTCGAGGCGTCCCAACCGACGGCCCGACAGGCGGCCAAGGGCCGCGCCCACCAGGCCCACCAGACCCCACGCGACCATCTGCCAGGGCGTCCAGGGACCCTGCCCGAGGACAACGTTTGACGCCAGCATGCCAAGCGCCCCCACCGTGAAGCCCGCAAGAGGGCCAAGCGAGTAGCCGACCACCAGTGTCATCGCGGTGATCGGCTTTACATCCGGCAACGCCACGAACGCGTCGCGACCCAACGCCGCCAACGCCGCCAGTGTCGCCACCACCGCGATCATCCGCGCCGACGGGCGGGCCCGCTCGTAGGCCAGCCAGCCGACCACCAGCGAGCCCGCGACGATCGAAAACGAGGCCAGGCCCCAGCTCACACGCCCACCACCGTTGGCGTGACCGGCACGGACGCCATCCCCGGCTCGGTGTCGGTCGAGCTTGGCGCGACAAGCCTGCTCCGGAGCAACTCGGCGCCCCCCTCGGGAAGCAGTGGTATGCCCGCACCCGTGTCCGGCCCCGCTTCGGAGCCCGCCAGCCCGCTCAAAATGCGAGCGGTTTCGGTCGCGAAATACCAGCCCCCTGACAGCAGCTCCCCCACCGAGCCATCGGCGACGATGCGCCCGTCTGCCATCAGCAACGCGCGCTGCGCACACGCCGCTGCGAACTCCGGGTCATGCGTGGCCACGATCACGGCCTGCCCCGCCTGCGCGCGCCTGCGCACCTCGGCAGCCAGGTCCGCCTTGGCGCCGCGGTCCATCCCACGCGTCGGCTCGTCGAGCGCCAGCAGCGCGGGCGCCGGGCCGGAGCTGACGATCGCCAGCGCCAGGCGCTGGCGCTCACCGCCGGAAAGATCGCGCGGGTTACGCTCGGCAAGCTCCGCCAGGCCCACCGCCGCCAGCACCTCCGGCGCGGCCTCCTGGCCGACCCGCTCGTGGAGAAAGTAGTCGCCGGGATTCTGGAGCAGGAGCGCCGTCCTGCCGTCGCGCACGATCGTGCCCCGGGTCGGCTCCAACAGCCCCGCCGCGTGGCGCAGCAACGTGGATTTGCCAGACCCATTCCGACCCATGAGCGCAACTGTCTCGCCGGCGGCCACATCCACGCTGACTCCGCGCAGAATCGCGCGGCCGCCCGATAGCTCGTACCAGATCCCGCGCATGCTCAGAGCCGGCGGCCGGCCCTCCCCTCGCCGTGTGCGCCGGGGCTTGCCTGTCGGCGCTTGGGCCCGCTGTACAGTCGGTCCCGAGTCTGCACCGCCACCGACCAGGCCGGCGACGCGCAGGAGTCCCCGCGCGCCCTTCACGTCAATCGGGGTACCGGCCAGGCCCGCCAGAGAGAACATCCGTGATCCCGGCGTCTGCAACGCCGGGGCTTTCGCTGCCGACCAGCGCAGGAACGAGCCCGCAGTTCCGTCGTGCACCAGCCGTCCACCGTCCAGCGCCAGCACACGGTCGGCGTCGGACAGACAACGCTCCAGGCGGTGCTCGCTTACGACGATCGTCAGGTCCCAGTCGCGGTTGAGCCGGCGAAGCAGGCCGATCAGCTCGTCACCTGCCACCGGGTCAAGCTGCGACGTCGGCTCGTCCAGGAGCACCAGCCTCGGACTGCCCACAAGCGCCGCGCCGAGCGCCACGCGCTGCTTCTCACCACCCGACAGCTCCGCCGTCGGGCGCTCCAAGAGGTGGTCTATTCCCAGCGCAAGCGCCACCTCCTCGACCCCCCGGGCGGTCGCCACCGCGCCGTGGCCACGCGCTTGCAGGGCCAGCTCCAACTCGGCTTTGACCGAGTTCATCACCAGCTGTGTCTCGGGGTCCTGAAAGAGCACCCCGACAAAGGCGCCCAGCTCGGCCGGCGGGTGCGCGTGCGTATCGCGCGCAGCAACCGCGACCTGACCCGAAAAGGTGCCCCCGTGGAAATGGGGGACCAGACCGCAAGCCGCACGCAACAGGGTCGACTTGCCCTGACCGGTCAAGCCTGCCAGAACACACAGCTCGCCCGCGTTGACCTCCAGGTTGACGTCATCCAGCGCCGGCCGCTGCGCACCCGGATAGCGGTAGCTCACGCCATCAAAACGCAGCACCGGTTCGCTCAAGACTCCACCCCGCGCCGGGCGGCAAATGGGGCCAAAATGGCCGCGAGCACCGCCACGCAGAACACCCCTGTGGCGACCGAAACCGGGTCGTGGACCAGCGGGTAGGCGGTGAAGCTGTCCAGTCTCCAAAGCTTGGCGGCCAACACCATCAGAGCCACCGCCACAGCCGACGCCAGGAAGGCGATGTCGTGGCGCGACAGCGGGCGCTGTGTGGTCAGCGAAAACCGATGGCCGCGCGCGCGCGCGTGCCACGCGTAGCCGCGAACCTCAAGCGTCGCTGCAACGTCCATGGCGCGATCAAGCGAACCCCCCACCACGGCGCCGAGCAACAGCGCCTTCGTGCGGACGGCACCCGGGTTGTCCGGGCGTGTGCGCTGCGCCTCGGCCAGGCGCCGGGCATCGGCTTGCAGGAGGGGCAGCATGCGCACCGCCAGCGACGCCGTCAGCGCCGAGCGAAACGAGAGACCGCGCAGACCGCGCAACAGCTCGTCGGGATCTATCGCCAGGCTGGCCAGGCTCGTGATGAGGACCAGGATCGACACCTTCAGCGCGAACAGCGCCCCGTAGACGAGCGCCTCGACCGTCAGATTGCCCTGGCCGAACGGGCCGAGGTCCCCGAGGCGCGCAAACACTGTGAGTCCGTTACGGGAGACAAGCAGGTTGACAGCCACGATCGGCACCGCGACCAGGGCCAGCATCCGCAACCGGGGCGCCAACCGGTCGGCGCCGCCGGCGCCCGCGGTGGCCCCAACCAGCCCCAAGGCCAGTGCGCCGAGCACAAGCGGCCCCGAGAAGGCCAGCGCGGCCACCAGCAGCGC
>CAJCIJ010000215.1 GCA_903970315.1 Actinomycetota bacterium | reverse complement strand
GCGCGCGCGGTGTCGTGCATGCGGCGCTCTTTGGCTCGCGGGCGCGCTCTCCGGATGCACCGTCGAGCAAGAACTTGGGTATCGGATCATCCCGACGCGAGGCTACGCCCTTACGCCCATGGTCGGGCTTGGGGCTTCGGGACAGGCCGCCACCTTGGTGGCGTTCGGCGTGCACTTCCCCAACCTGACGCTCCAGAACAGCCTGGTGACGGCCCTGAGCATCCCCAACCTGATCGGGTTGGCGCTGGCGCAGGGGGGCGAGACGGGCGTGCTGCACGATGTGCTCAACCTGGCATTGGTGGCCTCGCTGGCGGCGTGTTGCGTACTTGGATGGCGCCGGCGCGAGCCACTTAGCGGTGCCGGTTGGGCGATGGTGGCGGTGCTCGTGACACTTAGCTGGGTGCTGCCGTGGTACGTGGTCTGGGTGCTGCCCATGGCTGCGCTTGCGGGCTCGCGCAGGCTGCGCATGGCGGCGGTGGCGCTGAGCGTGTACCTCATCATCGCCTGGGCGCCTGCCAGCAGCGGCGTGCTGGGCTCGCTGGGATTTCATCCCCAGCACACCGCCGTGGGCCGCCAGCACACACAGGCTGTCGACGAACTGCTGTATTAATTGCGCCCCGACCGAGCGTGGGCCGCGCGCAAACCCGCGACGCACCCAAGCCCCGTGACCCCGCGCGCAACCCGCAAACACCCACCCAGCCATGATTGACCCCCCATCAACAGACCGCCCGTCAACAGACGCCCCTGCAGCCGCCGGCCCGGTGACGGGTAAGGCGCATCGCCGGCCCGGACTTGCCTGGGCCGTGGCGGCCCTTCTGATGGCGGGCCTGGTTGCCGGCCTGGCAGCCCCCGCGGTGGCGTCGGCCCAGACCTACTGCGTGGACGACCCCACGTGCGTCGGGACCCCGGTCCCCGGGCTCGAACCGGGGGAAACACTGAAGAACGCCCTCGAATTGGCCGGCGAAGGAGGGTCCAACACGGTCGATCTCGGGCCTGGGATCTATAGCGAAACGGGCGGTTTCACCTATACGGGCACCGAACCGGTGACAATCCACGGCGCCGGGTCGGGCGCAACACTGCTGACGCGCAGCGCTGCGACTGAACGCGACGTCCTGAAGGTCGAGGGCCCGGGGTCGGTGTCAGACCTTGCAATCGAGATCCCCGAAGGCGACGAACAGATGGCCGGGCTGGCGCTTGAAGAAGGCGGGCTGGCGAGCGAACTGTTGGTGGGCGCTCAGGGGAACACCGGCAACCGGTACGGCGTGCGGCTCCGACACGGCGGTACGGTGATGAAAAGCACCATCAAGGTTCCCAACGGCACTGCGGTGTACGGCTATGAAACCATCGCCGTCTCAGACTCCCTGTTGGAGGCGACCTTCGGCGTGGAGGTCTACTACTCGGCCGCAGCCACCGTGGCGCGCTGTCGCATCCTCGTCGAAGAACCCGGTACCGGCGTGTCGACGTATGCGTCCAACGCGACTGTCGAAGACACGCTCATCGACATCGGCGGCGCGTTTCAGGGCTACGGCGTTTACGCCCAGGGTTTCGCAAGCGGCCCTGACGAAACGGTGCTGCGCAATACCACGATCGTGGGCACCGCCGGCCCTTCGACCTACGGAGTGGACGCCTACGCAGAACATCAGCAAAGCGTGTCTGTGCGGCTGGACGACTCGATCATCGACGGCGTGCAACACACCTTCCGGCAGACTGCCTCGGAAGCGGGCTCCACCGCCTCGGTGACCAGTCACTACTCAAGCTATGACACCGCCGGCGATGAGCAAGAGTCCGAAATGGGAGCGGCTGAGCCATCACCACCGACAGATCTTGATCCGGTCAGCACCGAACCGGACTTCCTGCATCCCGTGGAAGGCACCGAAGGGTTCGAAGAAGCCAACTGGCGCCTGGCGCCGGGGTCGCCGTTGATCGACGCCGGTGCTCCCGGGTCCCTGGGGGGAGAAGAATCGACGACAGACCTTGCGGGCAACCCGCGCCTGGTGCACGGCCGCCGCGACGTTGGTGCATACGAGTACCAGTGGACTGCGCCCACCGTTCACGCCTCCGCGAGCGCGACCAGCGCCGCCAGCGGCCAAGCGGTCCAGTTCAGCGGCTCAGCCCAAACCACCGAACCGGGCGACAGTGTCGTCTCCTACCAGTGGACGTTTGACGACGGCGCGGTAGTGCCGGCAGGATCCAGCGCAACGCATGCTTTCACGACGCCAGGCACTCACACCGCCACGCTGACAGCGACCGACCTGGCCGGCGCCAAGGGTGTCGCCACGGTGAAGGTCACCGTGCCGCCGCCGCTGTCCCTCGTCGCCGTCCACCCCGGCACCGTCTCCCCGAAGCTGAGCGATGTAAGCGAGACCGCAAAGAGCTGGCGTGAGGGCAAGGCACTGCCTCTGGGCGTCACGAAACTCCCAAAGGCCGGCAAGCCCGGCTCCGGGAGTGGCCATCCCCCGGTGGGCACAACGTTCTCTTTCTCATTGAGCGAGGCCGCCACGGTCACCTTGACCTTCACCAAGCCCGTCAGTGGCCGCAAGGTCGCAGGGCGGTGCGTCGCCCCGACTGCCGCCAACAAGAAGGACCGGCCGTGCACGCGCCAAGTGCTTGCCGGCACGTTCACTGTGTCTGGCAAGGCCGGCGGCAACCATCTGCTGTTCGACGGTCCCATCTCCAAGCACACCAAGTTGGCGCCGGGCAGCTACACAGTGACCATCACTGCCGCCACCGGCGGCGGGCGTTCCGCCCCGGCGACACTGCATTTCACGATCGCCAAGGGCTAGGCGGCCCGGCGGAGCACCGCACTCAGCCGGCCCTCCAGCGTCGGGGGTGGGCGTGTCGCGGCGCTAGCTCTTGTGGTGCTTGTGCCGGCGGCGGGCGGCCTTCAGCACCACAGTGTGCGCGGTCAGCCCGGACCCCTTGGCGGTGGCCTTCAGGCCCTTGCGGCCGGCCTTGTGCAGCAGGCGCTTGCCTGCCGCTGTGAGCTTGACACTCACGGTCTCGCTGCTGCCCGCGGCAATCGAGAAGGTCGCCTTGCCGATGACGATCTTGCGCTTGCGCTTGTGCTTGTGCCCGCGCTTGTGGCGGGCCACCGAGGCCTTTGCGGCACCGCTGGTCGCCACGAGTTCGACCGTCCCCTGACAGGGGCCTGCGCCGGTGCACGTCAACTTCACCGCCGCCACGGCACCTTTGACGGTCGCCGACGCCTTGACGACCGCGACTCCGTGCGCGCTCGCGTTGGTCGCCCCGGTGACTTCCACGGGCGCAGCCGGCACGGCAACGGCGTTACTTCCAGCACTCGCGCTGCCTGCCCTGTTTGAGACAGTCACCCTGCACGTCAGCGACTGTCCCTGGTCGGCGCTCTGCACCGTGTAGCTGCTGGCGGCCTGGCCGGCAATCGGCGTGGCGCCGCGCAGCCACGCGTACTGGATCGCTGTGGGGTTGTGCGACCAGGTGCCCTGCGAGCAGTGCAGCGAATCGCCCACTGCCGCTGTTCCGCTGAGCACCGGGGCAGACCTGGTGGCGGGTGCCACGACCGGCGATTCCACCAGCACGGCATCGATCCCTGAGACTTCGTGGGGCGGCGTCACGGCGACCGGCGTTGCTCCGCCTTGGAGTTCTGTCCCGGGCAGGCTCCCGTCGTAGAACTGTTCGGCGTAGGAGGATTCGCCACACTGGGGCGGACATTCCGATAGGAACGAAACCGTGTACTCGCCTTCGGGCAGACCCTTGATCTTGTAGTGCCCCGCCGCGTCGGTCGTCGCGCACCCTTCGATGGAGGATTCGTGCAGGGCGCACACTTCTAAGTCGGCCACCGGCTGGGGCGCGATCGAGTCGCTGGTGACCGTCCCGCTGATCGAGCCACCAAGCCTCATCCGCGCGTCAACACCGGACCTGATTTCGGTTCCGCTCAGTTCCAATGTTTCGGCTTCCGTGGCTTCGGTCTTTTCGTCGTAGTACTGCGGGAAGTACACCTCCGGGCACGGTTCGGCTTCGCCCGGTTCGCAGTAGTAGCCCACGAACTGCACCTCGTATGGGCCAGGCGCCAGTCCCTCAATGTCAAACAGTCCACCTGGGCCGGTCGTAGCGCATTCATGGTCGTTCCGTTCGGCGGTGTTGAACGCGCATACCAGCAAGCCCGTCAGGGGCGCGCTGGATTCGTCGGTGACCGTCCCCGTGATCTGGGCACCTCGGAGCAGGTCGGCGTCGTATTCGTAGGTCCTGCCGCCTTCGATGTCCAGAGCCTCGGCTTCGGCAACCTGCGACTTGTCGTCATACCATTGAGCCAAGGCCGGCTTGGCGCAGTGGGTGTCGGAGTCGGTGCACACGAACCCGGGGAAGTACAGGTGGTACGTGCCCGCGGTGACGTCGGAGATCGCGTACCTGCCCGCGCTGTTGCTGAGGTGGCAAGAAACCACTTCGAATTCGTCGGTTCGCACTTCCTGTTCGAGGCACACTTCGGCGCCCGCCGCGGCGGTGCC